>NZ_BCBD01000087.1:0-22622 GCF_001320345.1 Pseudomonas sp. NBRC 111127
GACCAGCGCTACTTCGACTACCCGACCGTCGAGCGCCTGCTGGCCGAGTTCAAGCGGCTGTTGCTGGCGCTGGTAGAGGGCTTTGCCGGGGAGGTGAGCGAACTGCCGTTGCTGGGCGCCGAAGAGCAGCGCTTCCTGCTGGAAGACTGCAACAGCACCGGGCGGGCTTATCCGCTGGAGCAAAGCTACGTTGCCCAGTTCGAAGCGCAAGTGGCCGCGCACCCGCAGCGTGTCGTTGCCCGCTGCCTGGAAGCCGCCTACGACTATGCCGGTCTGAACCTGGCCGCCAACCGCCTGGGCCACGCACTGATCCTGGCCGGCGTGAAGGTCGACCAGCCGGTGGCGCTGCTGGCCGAGCGCGGCTTGCCGCTGCTGGGCATGATCGTCGGCAGCTTCAAGGCCGGCGCCGGCTACCTGCCGCTGGACCCTGGCCTGCCGGCGGCGCGCCTGCAAAGCATCATCGAGCTCAGCAGCACGCCGGTGCTGGTGTGCAGCGCCGCCTGTGCCGAGCAAGGGCGGCAACTGTTGAGTGCGCTGCCCACGCAGGCGCGCCCGCAACTGCTGGTGTGGGAGGAAATCCAGGCCAGCCAGGTCGCCAGCCACAACCCTGGGATTCACAGCGGGCCGGACAACCTGGCCTACGTGATCTACACCTCAGGTTCCACCGGCCTGCCCAAAGGCGTGATGGTCGAGCAGCGCGGCATGCTCAACAACCAGCTGAGCAAGGTGCCTTACCTGGGCCTCAGCGAGCAGGATGTGATAGCCCAGACGGCGTCGCAGAGTTTCGACATTTCCGTGTGGCAGTTCCTGGCTGCGCCGTTGTTCGGGGCTACCATGCAGATCGTGCCGAACGCCATCGCCCATGATCCGCAGGGCCTGCTGGCGCATGTGCAGGCCAGTGGCATCACCGTGCTGGAAAGCGTGCCATCGCTGATCCAGGGCATGCTGGCCAGCGACCATCAGGCGCTCGATAGCTTGCGCTGGATGCTGCCAACCGGCGAGGCCATGCCACCGGAGCTGGCCGCGCAGTGGCTGCAGCGCTACCCGCAGGTGGGGCTGGTGAACGCCTATGGCCCGGCCGAGTGCTCGGATGACGTGGCGTTCTTCCGGGTCGATGCTGCCTCGACTCAAGGCGCCTATTTGCCGATCGGCACGCCGACCGACAACAACCGCCTGTACCTGTGCGGGGACGATCAGGCACTGGTGCCGCTGGGCGCGATGGGTGAACTGTGCGTGGCTGGCACCGGCGTTGGCCGTGGCTACGTTGGCGACCCGGTGCGCACGGCGCTGGCGTTCATCCCGCACCCGTACGGTGCGCCGGGCGAGCGCCTGTACCGTACTGGCGACCTGGCGCGGCAGCGCCCGGACGGTGTGCTGGAGTACGTTGGGCGCATCGACCACCAGGTGAAGATTCGCGGTTATCGCATCGAGTTGGGCGAGATCGAGGCGCGCCTGCACGAACAGGCACAAATCCGTGATGCTGCCGTGGGGGTGCAGGAGGGTGCCAATGGCAAGCACTTGGTCGGTTACCTGGTTGCGCACCAGGGCATTGCCGGGGACGCTGAATTGCTGGAGCGGATCAAGCAACGCCTGCGCGCCGAGTTGCCGGAGTACATGGTGCCGTTGCACTGGGGCTGGTTCGACAGCCTGCCGCACAATGCCAACGGCAAGCTGGACCGCAAGGCCCTGCCCGCCATCGACATCGGCGGCCAGCACAGCCAGGCCTACCAGGCACCGCGCAATGAGCTGGAAGACGTACTGGCGGGTATCTGGGCCGATGTGCTCAAGGCTGAGCGGGTCGGGGTGCACGACAACTTCTTCGAGTTGGGCGGGCACTCGTTGCTGGCCACGCAGATAGCCTCGCGGGTGCAGAAGCAGTTGCAGTTGAACGTGCCGCTGAGGGCGATGTTCGAGTGCAGCACCGTGGCGGAGCTGGCCGAGTATGTGCAGGGGCTGCAGGGCAGTGCGCTGGATGACGACAAGGTCGATCGGCTAAGTGACCTGATGGCGGAGCTGGAGGGGTTGTAGGGGATAGGGTCCGCCTTGAGGCTTGCTGCGCGGCAGAAGTCGAGCGCCGCCCGCGCGGCGCTTCGCGGGGCAAGCCCGCTCCCACTGTCTGTTTCGGGCCTGTCTCTTCTGTGAGGTCATCGCTGGCCGCCTTGTTTGTACGACTTAGTATCAAGTCATACGCCAAGGGGCGCTCGATCTCACCCGCGCTGCATATCTTGTGGCCGGCACAGACCTGATGCGATCCCTACGGGCTTGTCCCGCGAAGAGGCTTGAACTCATCTGCATTGCGATGCAACTCGTTTCTGCCCAGCTACATCGAGGCATTGATGAACGCTTCATCCAAAGATCCCGCCCGATACCGAGTCAGGAATTGGTCTGAGCTATGGAACGCTTCGAGTTGACGATGGGCAAGCATGTAAAAGCGATCGCAATGGGCCGTGATTTCCTGCGTATAGTGGGATGAAACCAAAACACTGGCCCCGTCGTTGCACGCGTGTTTGATCCCAAGCCAGATAAAGTGTCGGAATTCCGGATCTACTCCAGCCGTGGGTTCGTCAAGTATGATCAGATCGCTGCCCATGAGTAGCAGTGTCAAGGTGAAAAAGCTCCGAATTTCGCCATAGCTGCAAGTAGAGGATTTTTTCTTGGAAATATCCGAATACCTTTTAGAAAGCGCAGGCGACCACGCACCAAGCCGAGACAGTGCTTCAGAAAGGCAAAGCTTCGACGGGGCATTCAAATGGATGATTAGATCGTAAACTTCAATCATCCGCAACTGGGGTGGCGGCGTCAGAATTTGCGTCAGATAAGCCAGATGTTGGGCGCGGTTGATGATTTCTCCACGGCCAGGTTTTCTAAGTTTACAAATCAGGTCGAAGAGTGTCGTTTTTCCAGCGCCATTGCTCCCTAAAAGACCCACTACTTCACCAGGTGAGATATGTAGGTTGAGATTGTGCAGCAAGGCTTTTTCTTTGTGCGAGAAAGTCAGATCATTAATGGTTAGTATGCTCATTTAATAACGACTCCAGATAGGCTGGACTCTAAAGTAATTCGCTGTTAAATAAAGGCCAAGCAGGGGAAGGAACAATGCCACTGGGAAAACTGACAGTAATGGAAGTTCGCCGCGAAAAACTCGGGTGCTCAAGTACAGAGGGTTGATGAGAGCGTTCAGTTGATCATGCTCTTTACCTGTGACGGCGCCCAGATAGCTGGACATCAGCATGAGAAATGACAGCAATGAGAAAAGTGTACTAGCTGTTCCAAATTTGATAGGCAGGGCGGCCATGACCAAACCCACACAGGAAAAGCCCAGGTAGCTGGTAAAAAAGCAGGCAATTGTGTATAGGTATTCTTGGACTGAATAATCTCCATGTATAGGTTTGGTGATCAGGTAGAATAAAGATGCATATGTGACGCTTAGAATCGAGTAGCTGATCATGTGAGACATCAGAAAAAGGCGAATGGAGTCCTTTTGGTAGATGAACGAACGGATAAAGCCGCTTTCCCGTCTGCCGATAAGGTAAAAGCTGAATCCAAAAAAAGCGACGTTCGCTGAAATGTAAGCGTAAAACCAACCGGCGTAGGATAAATAGGGTTGAGCGGTCTTGTCTGGATTCAGATCGCTTGGGCTCATGATAAAAAACAGCATGCAGGGTGCGAAGGCTGTCCACAACAGACTGGAAGGCTCTCTGAGGTGCTCCTTTATCAAAATTTTTGAGATGTTATAGAGCTTTATCGTTCTTGGGAGGGGGCGTAGACTGCTGCTGGTCATGGAAAAGGTACCATTCTGTTAAGTTGTTGTGGAATGATCTGCTTTTGAAATTGATTCGAATAGGTGTTTTGGATGTTGAGGTGTGAGGCGTTGTTCATGTGAAGAAACAAGTGGGGGGAGATATACTTGCAGTAGTGTAAGTTCCTCTTGGGTGAGTGTGTGGAGGAAAGATATAGGTAGCCATCAAGCTTTAATTGTCTCAGGCGTGCTATTAGTGCTGCACTGGTGAGCGGGAGAGGGTTGGTAGCGTTGTTTTGAGTTGGGCTGCTTTCGATGCAGGTGGTGACGTTGGTATAAGTTTCATAAAGGTTGTTTGTTAAGAAATTTTTTAGGTAGGGGTCCTCAATGTCGCTAAGTGTTTTATTTCTCAAGTAAAAGGAGTGCATGAATCGGAAGGTTTGCCACAGTTCAATCACTGATTTTTCCAGTGCGCTACTTAGGTTGTCGGAGTAGGCCATCCCCGCACAGTATCTGACATACTGGTGTTTTCCGCCCCGGTTGCCATAGCAAAGCAGGACGCAGCAGCCAGGAAAACGTTCATCTGTAAGGTTTAAAATGCAGAGATCTCCTGTTTTTCCCATTTCTTTGAAAAGCGAAAGACTGGGTCGGTTCCAAAGCGCTGAACAAGCGTCTCTGTACTTGATTTTGGCTGTGCAAGTTTTAGTTAGCCAAAATCTGAGTAAAAACTGTCGCTCCATAGCTTCTTTGAGCGCGCCGAGCACTGCTTTATCAACAGTCACGTGCACGCTACACCCACAGGTGTCCCGCATGGGGTAGAACTCGTTGTCAATTGGGCTTCTGCAGGGGGTGATGGAAATTAGTGCTGTTGGAATTGCACATTTAGTTAAATCAGTGATCCTGTAGACATTCGTGCGCTCGAAATTGTGTGAGTGAAGGGTTTTCTTTCTATCAATCGTTGTTGTTTGCGAAAAAGCATTGGCAAACGCTTCGAATTCATCATGTGTCAGCCCTGCGCCCAGCTTGTTCCTGCCGTGTATCGGTACATCCAAGTAGAAGTGCTTTCGCTCAAAATGCTCACCTATAGCGCTGGAGGTTACTGAGGATGACCACCCACTACTTGATCCATAAGTTTGCCAGCGGCTGCCACATTCCACGCTATGTGGAAAATGAGACACTGCGCTCGGTCGATGAAATTCAAAGTCGGCAAATTCAAGTGTATGTATTTCGTTGAATATATTCATGCGTTAGCCCACAAATTGAACACATAGGGGGGTGAAAAGCGCAGGGTTAAGTTTTAGGTATTTGGTTATCTCGTAATCAGTGAAGCCTGACCATGGCCTGCTCTGCAAGTTCAGCTCTTTGCAGCGTAAATCTATTAACATATACATGGAGCCTGCTTCCATGAGTGCTAAGCGATAGCCTCTATAGCGATATTTGAATAATGCTTTCGGAAGATAGGCTATGTAAAGCAAAGCTAGGGCGGGGCGTCCAATATTAGATACTTTAGGTATAATTGCTTGCGTAAGCTTGGTGGCGTCAATTTGAGGGCTGTTGGTTTCAAATGTTTTCGAGGAGGGTAAAAGGTGTAGAACGTTGCTCTCAGATGGCCAACGACTAATTCTATTATCTAGATTTACAAAAAATACTTCGATTGGGTAGATCGCGCCACCGCTCGGATAGCCTCTTTTGTAGGAATGTCCTTCTTGTGTCAATAGAGGAGCTGTTAAAGATTGAATCGTTTCAAAATCCAGTGGTCGTTCTACAAACCAGTCACATGACTCATTTCTTTTTAAGTAATGCTCTGGTTTGAGTGGCGACAATGTGAAGTATTGGTCTGGGGCTTCTTTCTCTAAAATGTTTAAGGGTAATTCGTTGCCAGTCAGCGCCTCGAGTTCTTTTGATGGAATGTGATGTAAAGTGCTAGCGTGTTGGCATATGGTGTGGATTGTGTAATTCCCTTTGGCGTGGAACGCTAGCGTTTCGTCCAGTACTTCTGAGGATACGAATTTTAGATAATAGTCATGAGGAAGGGTCATAACATTTCTCCACTACACTGGCAGAGAGACCAATGGATGCTGCAGTCCTCTGTAAATGAGCCGTCAGTCAGATTCAATGTTCTAGAGCGCAAAATTTGATCCTGAGTTACTTTCGATTTTTGAAAGTGCGTGAGTTTGTTAGTGAAAGAGGCGATGGTCCCCAGAATGATTGTGCTCTGCCACTCATCAAGGGTGGTCTTTGGAAGATCAATATTATTTGACTGGCAGAAGCTCCATATTCTGCTCCAGTGATGCTGGCTTGCTCGTACGCTTTCATAGTGTGCTATGCGGTCCAGGGTACAAAAAGCACAGGGGTTTCCGATCGAGGGTATATGTGTTTCTGTTAAATGGAAAAAGTGGTTGCTTATAAAGCCTACGCTGATCCCACAATCTGGATTGTTTTTTAATAAATTGGTGTAATTTGTTCTTAGTTCATCTGGTTTTAATTTTGAGCATGCAAGAACAAATAGCGTTGGGTTCGGGTGTTTATTGGTATTGAGTTGCGGTGTTTTTATGATTTTGATTTTGTTGTTTGGTCTTTGTTCTATGTGTTCTTTTAATGTGTCTGGGATTTCCCAGTCAATGCATACGGTAACATTTTTGAAATGAGGTGGTTGACGGGGTTCTCCGATTATTGATATGGCTTTCAAGAAGCTGATAGCCTTTTGGGGCTGAAGTGATTCGCTTTCGAGGATCTTGGTAAGTTCATGCTGTGTTATTTCTGTTGACTGTCTTTCAATCATGTGGTGAAGAGTATTTACGAGTTTGGGGTCGTCTATTCTTGTAAATCCTTTTGATGAGAAAACTGTAGGTTGTGCATCAAAGTTTAGGATTTCGTAATTGTATATTCTCAAAGTTTTCATTTTGTCCCCTTCGATTGAGACGGGCACCGACGATAGTTAACGCAGGTGCCCGTGTATATTTGTGAGTCAGTCCTCCTGCGCTATTTGAGTGATGGCGTTGCCAGCGCTACCGCCGGAGCCGCCGCTTCCGCCGCTGCATCCACCCCCGCCGCCACAGCCGCCGCTACCGCCACATCCACCTGCCCCTCCTGATCCGCCAAAAAATTCGGCTTCCATATCGCAGTTGTTGTCGAAGGTCAGATCCATCAAATTGATGCCAAATTGAGTGTCCATTGAAGTCTCCTTGGTTGCCCCGTGGTCCGGGGTCCTGTGGGTTTAGTTTGATATTTCATATGCGTCAAATTTGCCGAAGATGATTGGCCACTAAGGATCGTATTTCATGTTTGAGTTCTGGTTGGTGTTGTAGGATTTTTCTGAAATGTATTTCTGACGGAAAACCAAGGACTGATTGCAAGTGTGAGAAATTTCCTATTGTGATGCAGGGGTAGCCCGTATCTCTAGTAGGAATGATATGTGTTTGAGTTGGGGATGTTCTGTTTGAGATGAATCGCGTTTATTGCTTGAGATGCAAAATTCAGTGTTTCAAAATGTAAAATTTAATTATTATTTCCGAAATACACGACCTAGTTACTTGCGGATGGCCCTGCCGGCGATCACCATCGGCGGCCAGGCCTACCAGGCACCGCGCAATGAGCTGGAAGACGTACTGGCGGGTATCTGGGCCGAGGTGCTCAAGGCTGAGCGGGTCGGGGTGCACGACAACTTCTTCGAGTTGGGCGGGCACTCGTTGCTGGCCACGCAGATAGCCTCGCGGGTGCAGAAGCAGTTGCAGTTGAACGTGCCGCTGAGGGCGATGTTCGAGTGCAGCACCGTGGCGGAGCTGGCGGAGTATGTGCAGGGACTGCAGGGCAGTGCTCTGGATGACGACAAGGTCGATCGGCTAAGTGACCTGATGGCGGAGCTGGAGGGGTTGTAAACCGCAGGCTATGCTCCCACCGCCAATGTCTGGCGGCGGGGGCGCGCCATGCAAACTAGATGACTGGATTTACATCGCAGCGTTGATAAAAGCTTCATCATAGGACTTTGCGCTGTAGCGGGTCAGAAACGCTTCACCATTCCCGAACGGCTCGATGCGCTGGTGTGCAAGCATGTAGAACCGGTGGCAGTTCGTTACGATTTCTTCGGTGTGGTGAGACGATACCAGCGACGCGGCCTGTGGAAGCGAGCTTGTCGAGGCGTCGAACCGCCGCGAACACCGGCAAAGTCAGTGGCATCTATCGCGTCGCCTGTTTCGCGGGCACGCCCGCTCCCACAGATATAGCGCCGCTCTCAAGGCTTATGCAGTACCTGTAGGAGCGGGTTCACCCGCGAACGGGCCAGTACTGGCAACCAATATCTCAGCGCTTGCCAAGAATCTTCCCAAGCATCTCCGGCCGTGGTGCGCCTTGCTGGCTCTGCAGCTGACCCTGGTCATCCTGATAGAAAATCGCTGGGGTGGCCTGCAACCCCATCTCTTCCATCAACGCCATGTTTGCCGCCAACTTTTGCTGAACCGCCGGCGGCACCTGCTTCAGCGCTTTCAGGGTGCTGGCCTTGCCGGCCTTCTCATGCGCGTGCAAAGCCTTGGCCGGGTCTTGTGCCGCCAGCAGGGCGGCCGACTTGCCTGGGCTGTCTTCGCGGATGATGCCGACCATGATGTGGCGCAACTGCACCTTGCCCGACTCGACCCAAGGCCGTGCCTGTTCCCAGAACATGTTGCAGTACGGGCAGTTGGGGTCGCTGAACAGGTACACCTTGCGCGGTGCATCGTCCCTGCCATCGGCGATCCAGGCGGTTTTTTCCATCTTCGCCCAGATTTCCTTGCTCATCGGCGCATACACCAGCTTATCCAGCGGCTCTGCGCTCAGGTCCTTGCCCTGTTCGTCGAACAGGTTGCCGACCAGTACGTGCTTGCCGTCGGGCGTCAGGTACAGGGCCAGGGCGTTGTTCTGGTACTCGGCGGCGTAACCGCGCAGGCCGTTGGGGGCGTCGAAGCTGCCTTTGATCACGGCACCCTTGGCTTGCAGTTGCTGAACCGCCTTGGGCAGCTCTTCGGCCTGCAAGGCGGGGGCGGCCAGCAGGGCCAGGGATAGGGGCAACAGTGCAGTCAATCGCATTTCAGTTTCCTTGTGCGGCAGGGGCGGGCGCAGCGGCCCGCTCGAAAGGTTCCAGGGCATGGCGCAGGCTGGCCCGGGACAACTCGCCCAGGTGGCTACCG
Source organism: Pseudomonas sp. NBRC 111127 (assembly GCF_001320345.1). Classification (NCBI taxonomy): domain Bacteria; kingdom Pseudomonadati; phylum Pseudomonadota; class Gammaproteobacteria; order Pseudomonadales; family Pseudomonadaceae; genus Pseudomonas; species Pseudomonas sp. NBRC 111127. The sequence continues at coordinate 8,899 of NZ_BCBD01000087.1, forward strand.
ACCAGCCGCCCCTGGGCGTCATAAAACAGCGTGGTGGGCAGGGCCATCGAACCGACGCGTTGGGCCAGCAGGCCGGTGCCGTCGAACAGCACGTGGGTCAGGCTCAGGCCGGTGGTGGCGAGGAAGGTGCTGACGTTTTCCGGGGTCTCGCCCTGGTTGACGAACAGGAAGGTCACGTTCGGGTATTCGCTCTGCGCCTGCTGCAGCACCGGCATTTCGCGCCGGCAGGGTGGGCACCAGGTGGCCCAGAGGTTGATCACCAGCGGTGTACCGCGGTAGCTGTGCAGCGCCACGGGCTGGCCGCCGGCATTGCGCAGGTTCAGTTCGGGTAGTTCGGTGCCCTTGCTGTACAAGTGCCCGCCAAAGCTGGCCAGGCCCCAGAACAGCGCGCCGCTGAACAGCGCCCAGCCCAGCGGGCGGCGCAGGCCTGGGTGGCGCCAGCCCTGCCACAGGGCACCGCCCACGATACCCGCCAGGCCCGACCAGAACAGAAAGCCGCCATCACGGATGTCGATGATTTGCAGCGGATCGTCCCGGTACATCGGCCAGTACGCCAGCACGAACCCCGCCCGCGCGCTGAGCAAGCCAAGCAGAAACAGGTTGAACAGCGCCGACTCCGGGCTTTCACCGCCGCGCCGTGCGACCCACCAGCCGACCACGCTGGCGATCACCAGCGCGGTGAGCATGAGCAGGTGGTTCAGGGCCATGGTCAGCGGCCCCAGGGTCACGGTGAGCATCAGCCTTGGCTCCTGGTCTGGGCCCAGTGTTGCTGGAACGCGGCGGCGTCCACTTCACCGGTGATGCGCCGCGCGCGGCGCTCTTCGCCTTCTGGGCCGATCCAGATAATGCTGGGCGGGCCCGGTACCTGGTAGCGTTGTAGCAGCGCTTTGCTGGCGGGGCTATTGGCGGTCACGTCCAGCCGCAGCAGGTGCACGCCGGCCAGCCCGGCCTGCACGTCGCTGCGGCTGAACACTTGTTTTTCCATCACTTTGCACGACACGCACCAGTCGGCGTAGTAGTCGAGCATGACCCATTGCCCGCGAGACTTGGCGGCATCGAGTTCGCGCTGCAGGTCTTCTGGGCGGCTGACGGTGACGAAGCTGTCCTCGGCATGCGCAGCAGTGGCTGGCGCGGCTGCCCCCCCGGCGAATGGGCGCAGGGGTTGCCAGAGGTCGTCGCCGCCGGCTGCCGCGCCGACCAACAGCAAGCCCCCCCACAGCGCCCCCAGCAGCGGCACTGCGCGCAGTGCCGGCAACCGCTGCAGGGCCGGCCAGGCTGCCCAGGCCAGGGCGACCAGCCAGGCACCGGCGAGTGCCAGCAGCAGGCTGGCCGGCAGCAGGCTGCGCACGGTGTACAGCGCCATGGCCAGGAACACGAAGCCGAATACCGCCTTTACCCGGTCCATCCAGGCGCCCGGGCGTGGCAGGTAGCGGTTGCCCAGGGTGACCAGCAACAGCAGCGGCACGCCCATGCCCAGGCCAAGGGCAAACAGCACCAGCGCGCCTTGCAGCACATCGCCGCTTTGCGCGATGTACAGCAGCGCCCCGGCCAGAGGCGCGGTCATGCAGGGGCCCAGCAGCAACCCGGACAACGCGCCCAGCAAGGCCGCACCATGCAGGTTGCCGCCGCGGGTACCTTGCCCGGCCCGGTCGAGACGATCACGCAGGGCGGCGGGCAACTGCAGTTCGAAGGCGCCGAACATCGGCAGGGCAAGGATGATGAACAGCCCCGCCAGGCTGCCCAGCAGCCAGGGTTGTTGCAGCCAGGCTTGCAGGCTGGCGCCCAGCAGCGCGGCGACCACGCCCAGGGCGGCGTAGACCAGGGCCATGCTCAGTACGTAGACCCCGGCCAGCAGCCAACCGCGGCGGGCGCTGGCACCGTTGCCCAACACCAGCCCGGCGAGAATCGGCAGCATCGGCAGCGAGCAGGGGGTAAAGGCCAGCAACAGGCCCAGGCCGAAGAAGGCCAGCAGGCTCCAGACCAGGTGCCCCTGTTGCAGGCCGCTGGCCAGGGCCTGGTCGCTGGCTTGTTCGGCGGCCGGCGCTACGCTGCCGCCCAGGTCGATGGTGGTGGTTTGTGGCGGGTAGCACAGGCCGGCGTCGGCGCAGCCCTGCCAGCCCAGGCGCAACTGGCCCTGGGCGTTGGCCGGCAGCAGCAGTTCAAGCTGGTCACGGTACACCGCGCTGTCGCCGAAGAACTCGTCGTGGTGGTTGAGTGCCGGCGGCAATTGCGGCTGTTGATCGCTCGGCAGGCCATCGAATTTGAGGCGCTTCTGATACAGGTAGTAGCCCGGCTTGATCTGGAAGTACAGGCGCATCTGGCCGTCGGCCTGGCGGTCGTGGGTCAATACGAAGGCCTGCTCGACCGGCAGGAAATCGGGTTTGACGTCGAACGGGTTGGCTTGCAGGGGGCCAGCCAGTAGCAGTGTCAGGAAGAGCAGGAGAACGCGCATGTCTTCGCCTTGGCAGATCGGGGAATGGGGCCATGCTGGCTGGGGTTGATTAAATGAAGGTTAACGGCGGTTTTGAAGGGGGTGTGAGGGTTTTCGGTGCTTGACGGGGGATTTGCAGCGCCTGTGAGATCGAGCGCCGAATCTCCAAAGACGAACACCTATCAGCCCAAGCAAGGATCCCCCCGCTTAAAACCCGACACACCGCGACATATTGTCGGCTTGACTTTGCCTGCCCTCGCTAAATTGCTGTAAAGTTGACGCCCAGGTCAGCTTTCTGCAAGCCAGGCCCAGAATCAGAAGAAAGGGCAGACCCTCGACTGCCCAGAGGATCAAGCATGTCCAACCGTGATATTTCCAGGCGCGCCTTCCTGCAAGGCGGCCTGGTCGCTGGTGTCGGTGTGACCATGGCGCCGCTTGGCAGCCAGGCGTTCGCCGCGCTGATGGAGGAACGCGTCACCGCTTCGCCGCAGAAGTGGATGAACCATGACGGCAAGGCGCGTTTCCGTAACGATGCGTTGTCCAAGGTCTGCGGCGACAAGGTGTTCGCCCGCGACATCCGTGCCAAGGACATGCCGGGCTGGCCGGTGCAACAGGGCCATGCCTTGCTGCTCAAGGCCACCAAGGCTGACCGCATCTATGCCGGGCATGACCTGAGCCTGCTGGGGGCAGACCTGCAACCAGACCGTGTCGTCACCGCCGCAGACCTGGAACAGGACGGCATCGCCTGGCCCGAAGCGCACTCGCCCGACCCACTGCTGCCGCCCGGCCAAGTACCGATGTTCATCGGCCACCCCGTGGCAATCCTGATCTGGCACGATTTCGAGCGTTTCCGCCAGGCCAAGCGCAAGCTGCAGTTCAACGACCAGGCGATCCGCTACGGCGCCCAGGCGCCGCTGTACCAGCGTGACCCCTATGGCAGCTTCCGCTTCGTGCGGGTGGGCGGCGCCACGCCGTTCGACGACGATGAGTTCTCCAGCCTGAAGAATTCCATGCTGTTCCCCACCATCCTCAACCGCAAGCCGGTGTGGTCGAAACAGCCCAACCAGCATGGTGACCTGACCGAGCAGGGGCTGTTCTACGCCAACCGTATGGCCGAACAGCTGGACAACCCGCCCGAGGACTGGCTGGTGTTCGACGAGCGCTACAAGACGCCGTCCATCGAACCTGCCGCGCTGGAGCCGGACAACGGCAATGGCTGGTACGACCGGGCCAGCGGCACGCTGCACTTCGTGGTGGCCACCCAGTGCCCGTTCGAAGTGGCGCAGGAATGCGTGCACATGATCAAGCCGTCGCGGTTTGCCCTGAACACCCTGAACATGCACCCCGGCTACACCGTGGGCTACGGCTCCAAGGACAACAACATCTTCGTTTTCTACGCTGCCGTGGCTGCGTTGTACGGCGACGGGGTACCGGTCCGCCTGGCCAATGACCGCTACGAGCAGTTCCAGAGCGGCATCAAGCGCCATGCCTTCGATATCCGCTACCAGCTGGCGGTGGACAAGAAAGACAACAGCTTCAAGATTTTCCGCGCCGACATGAGCTGCGACGGTGGCGGGCGCATCAACTACAGCCCGTCGGTGGCCGCAGTGGGTGCGACCGCAGCGCAGTCGATCTATTACATGCCGCAGAACGACCTGTCGGTGACTGCCTATTACTCGCGTGGCGTGGAGGCGGGCTCCATGCGCGGCTATGGCACCCTGCAGAGCATGGCGGCGACTGAAATGATGGTCGATGAAATCGCCGGCCGCCTGGGCGTGGATGCCATCGACCTGCGCCGTGCCAACGCGCTGAAGTCGGGCATGAAGAACACCCAGGGCGCGGTGCCGGCCGGCGCCCTGCGCCTGTACGAAATTCTCGACAAGGCCGCTGTGCACGACCGGTGGCGCAACCGTGACGCACGCAAGCAGCAGATGGATGCCAAGGACCAGGATCACTGGTACGGCGTGGGTTTCGCCATCTGCCAGAAAGACTTCGGGACTGGCGCGGAAGCGCCGATGGCCAGCGTCGAGTTCAGCCGCGACGGGCGCATCAGCCTGCGCCACATCGGTACCGAACTGGGCACTGGCATGTCCACTTCGCAGGCCCTGGTGGTCAGCGACTTCCTTGGCCGTTCGGCCGATGAGGTGCGCACTGCCGTTACCGAGTGGCCAGAGCTGCAGCTGACCACCAGCGGCAACCCGTACCTGATCAGCCAGCCCGAACAGGACGCTGCCCTGCGTAACCCGCGCTGGGTGGGCAAGCTGGCGTCGCCATCGTCGGCGACCAACTCGGCGTTCTATTTCAGCCACGCTACCCGCGAAGCTGCACGGGTACTGTTCAACCACGGCTTGTGGCCGGCGGCCATGGCCATCTGGCGCCAGGGGCCTTACGGCGGGCAGGCCAACCCGCTGGTGGTGCGCCGCGAGAACGCTGTGTGGGTCAACGGTGAGCTGACCGGCAACGGCCTGGCTCCGATCCCGTTCGCCCAGCTGGCGCAAAAGGCCCATGACATGGGCCTGGTCACCGGTGTGAGCGTCCACGGCTTCAACCGCTGGAGCTGGGCCGAGGCCGACTTCGTCATCGACGGTGTGCGCGAGCGCTTCCCGCTCGACGCCGTGGCCGTGAAATACGGCGACGGCGCGGTCAACGCCAAGAAAGCGCAGATGAGCAGCCACGGTTATCACCTGCTCGACCGGCAGAACGCGGCGTACCCCGATACCCAGCTGAACAACGCCATGGTCACCTACTACAGCCCGGTGGCGACCATTGTCGAAGTCAAGGTCAACAAGGGCACCCACGAAGTGCAAGTGCTCAACCACCACAGCTGGGTCGAGTGCGGCCGGGCGCTGGTGCCGGAGCTGGTCAAAGGCCAGCTCGAAGGTGGCATCGCCATGGGTATCGGGCACGCCCTGACCGAAGAAATGCCAATGTACGAGGGCGGGCCCGGGGAGGGCGACTGGAACTTCAACCGCTACCGCCTGCCGCATGCGCGCGATGTGGCGGTGTGGCAGCAGACCAGCGAAATTCTGCCGCCGCTGTCACCCACCGACCCGTCCAAGGGCATTGCCGAAGTGGTGATGATCCCGGTCGTCGGTGCCATCGGCAATGCCGTCGCGCATGCCATTGGCAAGCGCGTGCGCGATCTGCCCATTACCCCAGCCCGTATCAAGGAGGCCCTCAATGGCTAACCGCCCACTGCAACTGACCCTCAACGGTCAACCGGTCGGCCCGGTCGAGGTCCCCGACGACCTGGCGATGCTCGACTACCTGCACGAACACCAGAACCTCACCGGTTCGCGCCTGGGCTGCGGCCAGGGTATCTGCCACGCCTGCGTGGTGATCGTGGACAACCCGGACGGCACCTGCGAAGAAGTGCGCACCTGCATCACCGGTGCCCACTACTTTGCAGGCAAGAAAGTGCGCACCATCGAAGGCCATGCCAGCAAGGACGAGGCCGGCAACCTGACGCTGAACCCGATCCAGCAGAAGTTCGTCGACCTGTTCGCCTTCCAGTGCAGTTACTGCGCACCAGGCTTTGTCAACGCCGCTACCGTGCTGGTGGAAACCGCCCAGCGGCAGCCGCTGAACAAGAGCGAAGTGCAAGACCGTATCGAGGCCAGCCTCGGGCACCACATCTGCCGGTGCACAGGCTACGTGCGTTACTACGACGCCACCCGCCAGGTGCTCAACGACCTCGGCCTGGTCAAGGAGGGTTGAACATGGGCTTCGTACGTAGCGCATTGGCGCTGGCGTTGGGTGTTGCCGTCAGTTCGGCGGCCCTGGCGGCCGATGAAGCACAGGTAAAGCGCGGTGAATACCTGGCCCGCGCCGCCGACTGCATGGCCTGCCACACCGCCGAAGGCGGCGCGCCGTATGCCGGCGGCCTGCCGATCCATTCGCCGTTCGGCACCATCTACGGCAGCAATATCACCCCGGACAAGCAGTATGGCATCGGCAACTACAGCGCCGACGAGTTCTTCGCAGCAGTCACGCAGGGCAAGCGCAAGGATGGTGCCAACCTTTATCCCGCGATGCCTTACACCTCGTATCACCTGATCAAGCGCGAAGACTCGGACGCGATTCTTGCCTACCTGAAAACCGTACCGCCGATCAACCGCCCGGCCCCGCAGACGGCGCTGCGCTTCCCGTTCAACGTGCGCATGGGCCTGAGCGGCTGGAACCTGTTGTATGGCAAGAGCGTGCAGCTGCAGCCAGCCGAGGGCAAAAGCCCGGCCTGGCAGCGTGGCCAGTACCTGGTCGAAGTCATGGGCCACTGTGGCGAGTGCCATACCCCACGCAATGCGATCGGTGCACTGCAGCAGGACCAGCGGCTGAGTGGCGGCCTGCTGGCGGGTTACCTGGCGCCCAGCCTGCTGGCCCAGGACCTGGCTGAGCGGGGCTGGACCCAGCCAGACTTGACCACCTTCCTCAAGCACGGCATCAGCGCCCAGGGCAGCATGTTCAACGAGATGTTCCCGGTGGTGCACCACAGCACCCAGCACCTGGAGGACGCCGACCTGGCGGCCATGGCCACCTACCTGCTGGGCGACCAGCCGCCCGCGGCCAAGGTCATCCAGCCGGTTGCCCTGGCGCAGATGAGCAACAGTGCCCAGCGCGGCCACCAGCAGTACCTGAACGTTTGCGCCGGCTGCCATGGGGTCGACGGCGAGGGCAAGCCACACGTCGCCGTGGCCATGCAGGGCAATACCGTGCTGCGCCAGGCCGACTCGCGCAACCTGGTCAAGGTCATCCTCGAAGGCATCCGCGAACAACAGTTCACCGGTTTCGAGCGCATGCAGCCGATGCCGGGCTTTGCCGATAAGCTCGATGACCAGCAGGTGACGGATATGGTCAACTACCTGCGTCAGGCCTGGGGTGGATTGCCAGGTGACCTTAACCTGCAGCAGCTCGCCGAGCTGAAGGCGGAGTAAAGCGTGCAGCATCTTGATCTTCAGGTGATCCGCCAGGCGTTGCAGTGGTCATGCAGCGGCCAGCGGGTGTGGTTGTGCACGGTGCTCGCTACCTACGGCTCGGCGCCCCGTGCGCCGGGCTCGTTACTGGCGGTCAATGCCAGTGGGCAGTGGCTGGGTTCGCTGTCGGGTGGCTGCGTCGAAGATGACTTCCTCGAACGTGTGGGGCAGGGCGAGTTTCCTGAGCCGGTTGCCATCGTGCGTTACGGCGATGGCAACGACTCGCGCTCGAGCATCCGCCTGCCGTGTGGTGGCGTGCTCGAAGTGCTGGTGGAGAACCTGCCGGCCGAGTGCGAGGTGCAGGCGCACCTGCGTGAGCTGGAACGTGCGCTGCTGGGCCAGCGCCGGGTGCTGCGTGAGGTGAGCCTGCCGGCAGGCGAGCGCCACCTTGTCGACGACTATAGCCAGGGGCCGCGTGTCGAGCGTGAAAACGGCCGCGTGCGTCTTCGCGTAGGCGCCGCCCAGCGTCTACTGTTGGCCGGCTACTCCAGCGTCGCGCATTTCTGCGCCGAGTTCGGCAGGGGCATGGGTTTCGAGGTCGTCCTGTGCGAACCGCGTGACGAGGTGCTCGACGGGGTGCGGCTGGACGGTATCGAAGTGCGCCGTGAACTGCCGTCGGAGTTCATCATCAACGGTGGTTGCCATGCCGATACAGCGGTGGTGGCGCTGACCCATGACCCGAAGATCGATGACCTGGCGATGCTCGAAGCGGTGCGCACCGAAGCGTTCTATATCGGTGTGATGGGTTCCCGGGCGACGTCTGACAAGCGCCGTGAGCGCCTGCAGCGGGTCGGCGGTTTGGGCGCTGTCGAACTGGGCCGCATCCATGCTCCGATTGGCCTCAACCTGGGCAGCAAGACCCCTGCCGAGATCGCCCTGGCGGTACTGGCTGATATCCTTCGTGTGCGCAATGGCATCGAGCGGGTGGCGCTGTGAGTGTGGTTGCATTGATATTGGCGGCAGGCAGCAGCGTGCGTTTTGGCTCTGACAAGCGCCGTTCGCTGCTGGCGGATGGTCGAAGCTTGCTGGTGCATAGCGTCGAGAGAGCCTGCGCAGTGTTCGATGATGTAAGGGTGGTGTTGCGTGAGGGGGAACGAGGCGTGGACCTGATGTTGCCAGCGCAGTGCCGGGTGATCTCCAGTGGTGATTGCGCCCTGGGCATGGGCCATAGCCTGGCAGCAGGTGCCGCGTCGCTGGTCGACAGTGAGGCGCAAGCGGTGGCGATCCTGTTGGGTGACATGCCCTGGGTAGAGCCCGCGACCCTGGGTTTGCTTGCACGCGAGGCCGGTGGGTCAACGATAGTTCTGCCTTGTCATGCTGGGCGGCAGGGCCACCCAGTGTTGTTCGGGCGTGATTTCTGGCCGGCGCTTGCCCGGCTGAAGGGGGATGAAGGGGCGCGTTCGGTAGTGAAGGCTCATCCGGAAAGTTGCGTCAGGCTGCAAGTGCAGGATGCCGGCGTGCTTCAGGATGTCGACAGGCCGGAGGCATTGAACCCGCACGTCAGGGCCTAATCCTCCCCTTCGTCAGCCCATTCATAGGGTTGCAGTTCGCTCAGTTGGGAGAGCAGCAGCAGATGCTCCACCACTTTGAGCTTTTCAAGCCGCTCAAGACTGTCTGACCCTCCCAGCATCAAGGCGGGGACAAAGCCATACATTTCATCTACGCCCAAGGTGCCGAGCCGTTCCCTGGCAGGTTCGAACAGGTCGTCGAAATAGATGCATTCGGTCATTAGCCACATGAGCAAACCATGGATCTTGTTGTCGCGTTCTTCGTCTCCTGAACTGTGAGCGCCATCGAGGTAGCGGGAATGGTAGGCCGCGATGGTCAGCACCGAGCCGGTTTTCTCACCCCATAGGTACAGGTCTCCAAAAGCGCTGCGGGCGATGAGGTGATAAGTGTCGCATGCTTCGAAGTGCGTACCTGCCAACCAAGAGGCCACTACCTCCTGGTATTCCTGGGGATTTACCAGCCAGAACAAGCCGCCGCCGTAGCCGCACCAGCCGTGGTCTTGCCAGTATTCAAGGAGGCGGTTCGGGAGTTTGCCTTGGTAATGTTCGAGGGCGGAGGGCGGTACGGGTTGGTGGCCGACGGGGTCGCCGAAGGTTTCAAGGAAGAGGGTGAAGATTACGTCCATTTTAGTCCCTTTTGTCATTTTAGAAGTCAGAGAAGCTGTAAGGTTGAAGTTCGGCGATTTGTGATAATAATACTAAGTGCTCTAGTGTCTTGACCTTCTCAAGATTTTTGAGAGTGGCTTGCCCCCCTAGCGTCAGTGCCGGTACGAACGCGAACATCTCGTCGTGCTTGGGTGTGCCTAGTTTTTTTAATGCGGAATCGAACATGCCGTCGAAATCGTTATATTCTTTGTCTACAGTCAGGAAGAAATTTTGTACCGCTCTGTCCATTTCATTTGCTGCGGTTGCATGAAGGCTGCCTGTATAGTGAGAAATAGCGGCTGTGATCTTGAGTGAGAATCCGGTTTTTTCGCCAAAAAGATAAAGGTCGCCAAAAACACTTCGGGCAATGAGATGATAGTTGTCGCGGATGGCTAGGGGTGTGTCTTCTAGCCATGAATCGACAACGCCTTCATATTCTTGAGGATTAACTGTCCAGAATATTCCTTCACCGTATCCGCTCCAACCATGTTCCGCCCAATACTCCAAAAGCTTATCAGGCAGTTTTCCTGTATAGCGGCGTATGCTTGAAGGCGGCACTTCTTGGCGATACATGGGCTTTCCGATTGATTCGATGAATATAGAGAATATCTCGTCCATGCTTATGTCCCTAGTGCCTAGCATTTGTGAAGCTTTACGTTCATGAAGTTGGACTTGTTGCCGCTTTGCGATGCCCGCTCGGCGGCTTGCTTCAGGTCTTTAATCTTGGTTTTCCACTGAGGGCCTATACTTGAATTGACCTGTCTGTCGCCAAAGTCTGAGATGGTGTCCTTGCCACCTGCGCTGAGGTCGGGGTTGTGCAACGCCGCAAGCGTGGCCATTGTTTCTTTCGCTTGTTTCATGGCAATTCTCCGTGCTTCAACAGGGTTCATGTCTTTAGGAAGCTCTGTTTGGATTCTGTTTTGTAGTTTCAACTGCAAGTCTTTCCTCGCGAGGCGGGCAATTTTGGGGTCTCGTTTTACTGGGTTGGCAACGTTTTCCAGAAACTCCTCAACCGTCAATCGATTCAACCCATCCTGCTGTCCCTTCAACTGCCGTTCAAACTCGCCATGCTTGGATACTGGCAATTTGTCTGCCTTGAAACACGCCACCGTATGCAATGGCATGCTACCGGGCTTCCCTGACGAGGGCTTCTTGTCTTTTCCCGCCGGCCGATTCGGCGGCATCGGTTGCGGCTCATTCGCTGCCCCCTTGCGCCGCTCCGGCACCTGCAGATCCGGACGTTTCTTCAGCCCTTCCTCATGCTTGAGCATCCATTGCCCCAGCCGCGCGCCTTTGCGGCTGGCCGCCATCTCTTGCGCCAGCACCCGGGCATCGCCGTGCCCGCGGGTGAGGTACGAGACGATCGCCCCCAGCAACAGCATCACCACTTCCACATGGCCCAAGGCAATGTGGTGGGCAGCCCTGGAAATCGCATGCGGATCGTCCCGCCCGAACGGGTCATGGCTTTCGTCCCGCGTGCCTTCCCAGGCTATGCGAATGCCATCGAGGTAGTACTCGCCGATGCGGGGCAGGCCTTCAATGAAGAACTCGGCGATGGAGGCAAGCCCCAGTACGCCAAGTATCCAGCCGCTGACCTTGAGGCCCATCGCCGCGCCAGCGCCGGCCAAGGGAATGGCCCCTGCACCTGCGCCAAATGCCCCGATGCCAGCGCCAATGGCGCCGCCGGTGAGGGTGCTGCCGACGACGATCATCGCCATCTCCCTCACCACCTTGAGCAGTTCGTTGAGGATGCTGGCGATTTCCAGGTCGGCAAAGCGTTGGTGCAGGATACTGCCGGCCTGCCACTCGGCCTGGTTGAAGGCCGACTGGACGGCCCTGACCCGACGTAGGTTGAGGGCCAGTGAGGCGACAGGTTCGTTGAGGTAGGTACGAAATTGGGCGCGTCCCTGATAGCCCACTTCATCGGTAACACGTGATTCGATCTCGAACCACGAGGGCACGAGATAATCCAGGTGCATGAGGTGTCTCCCTGACAGCGTGTGCAGGGGGAAATCCCATCATGGATTTGGTTCGGAAATTCCTGAGTCGGCTGTAGGAAAAGGAGACTTTGTTCCAGGCGGTCGCACGCGCTCAAGCCACGCTCGCCCAGCCCACCTGCAAAGGTCCATAATCCCCCCTTAATCCCTTCATAGTGCAATGCCAGCCACACCACTGTGGGAGCCCACACCATGCACGTTCTGCTCTGCGAGGACGACGACCTGATCGCCGCCGGCATCTGCGCCGGCCTTACCGCCCAGGGCCTGACCGTCGACCGGGTGGGCAACGCCGCCGCTGCGCGGGCCATGCTGCAGGCGGCGCAGTTCGACGTGATGGTCCTCGACCTGGGCCTGCCCGACGAAGACGGCCTCAAGCTGCTGCGCCGCCTGCGCGAAAAAGGCGAGACCTTGCCGGTGCTGGTGCTTACCGCGCGCGACGCCGTCACCGATCGCGTCGATGGCCTGCAGGCCGGTGCCGACGATTACCTGCTCAAACCCTTCGACCTGCGCGAGCTGGCTGCACGCCTGCACACCTTGCTGCGGCGGGTGGCGGGGCGGGCGGTCAATGTGATCGAGCACGGCCCGCTGCGTTATGACCCCAGCAGTTGCGAGGCGACCCTGGCCGGCCAGCAGGTCGACCTTTCCCGCCGTGAACAGGCGCTGTTGCAGGCCCTGTTGCAAAACCCCGGGCGGGTGTTGTCCAGCGAGCAGTTGAAGGACTGCGTGTATGGCTTCAGTGACGAAGTGGAAAGCAACGCCCTGAACGTGCATATCCACCACCTGCGGCGCAAGCTCGGCAACGGTATCGTAGAGACCGTGCGCGGCCTGGGCTACCGCCTGGGCCCGGCGCAGGCACCGGAAGAGGCCGCACCATGAGCCTGCGGGTACGCTTGAGCCTGATCCTGGGCAGTGCCTTCATCATCATCTGGGTGCTGGCTGCGGCATGGATGCTGCGCGACCTGCGCCAGCAGATGATGTTTTCCCTCGACCAACGGCTGGTCGCCTCGGCGCGCATGGTCGCCGGGCTGATCGACCAGTTGCCGCAGCCCTTGACGGCCAAGGGCGGCGAGGCGCATTTCTCGGCCGACCAGTTCAGCGTGCCGGACGGCATGGCTTGCCAGGTCAGCTCGCTGCGCGGCGAAATCCTCGCCAGCAACCACAAGCACGACGGGACCATGGATGACGAGCGCAGCGGCTTCCGCGACCAGACCATCGACGGCGCTTCGTGGCGCACCTTCACCTACAACCATGGGGATGTGCGCATCACCACCGCCGACCGGCATATGGAGCGTGAAGCGCTGAACCAGTCGATCCTGCTGGCGGCTTCGGCGCCGGTGCTGATGGCCCTGCTCGGTAGCCTGGGGTTGTTGTGGATCGGCCTGGGCAAGGGCCTGGAACCGCTCAACCGCATGCGCGATGCCTTGCGCCGCAGGCGTGCCGACAGCGTCGAGCCGTTGCAGGTGGCGGGCCTGCCCAGCGAGTTGCAACCGTTGCTGGACACCCAGAACCAGCTGTTCCTGCGCATTGCCCAGACCATCGAACGCGAGCGGCGCCTGACCGACGATGCCGCGCACGAGTTGCGCAGCCCGTTGACCGCAATCAAGACCCACCTGCAGGTGGCGCGCATGACCGATGGCGCCGTGCGCGAGCAGGCACTGGAGCATGCCGAGCAGGGTGCCGACCGCATGCACCGTACCCTCGAGCAGTTGCTGATGCTGGCACGGGTGGAGGGCAGCCTTTCGTTCGAGGATGGCGTGCAGTGCAGCGCCGAGCAGGTGGCCCGCCAGGCCGTACAGGACGCGGGCGGGGGTGACAACCGGCGCATTGTGCTGCGATTGCCTGAAGAAGCCACGCAGATCTACCTGGGCATGCCGGCGCCGCTGGCAGTGGCCGCGCTGCGCAATCTGCTGGACAACGCCCTGCGCCATGGCGGTGAACAGGCAGTGGAGTTGGAGGTGCAGATGGCTGACGGGCAGGTGGGCTTCATGGTGCGGGACCATGGGCCGGGGATTGCCGAGGCGGATCTGGAACACCTTACCGAGCGTTTCTGGCGCAGCGGGCAGAGCGGTGGTTGCGGGCTGGGGTTGGCGATCGTGCAGGCGATCGTGCAGCGGTGTGCCGGTAGCCTCAGGTTCGACAGCAGTAGCGATGGCTTGCGGGTGTGGTTGCAAGT
>NZ_BCBD01000088.1:0-22579 GCF_001320345.1 Pseudomonas sp. NBRC 111127
TCTATGGCTCCGACCTCTAGACTAATTTTTTCAATTTCCTTATGGTCGTTCTTTGCTTCTGACTCAAGGTCATTGCACTTCTTCTCACTTCCAGCATAGTCAAACTCTTGCACCTCAGCCGCAGCAAAGTGAAGCTCCAGTGCCACCTTGCTTTTTGAGGTCTCAGATTTGAAATTTGAAGTCTTATTGTTGTGCTTTCCAACGAGAGCAACAATCGATTTCAGGATGTCATTGAAATTGGTGACATCGTCTTCAACCACATCCGAGATCTGAATGTCTGTCTTCCCAGGGTCTGTGATCTTGGCCTTCAGGGCTTCCCGCCAGGCGTCGATTTGCTGGTCGATCTTTTCAGCAGCAGTTGCGTAGTCCTTTTGAAGCTTCTCTGCCTCGGCCGATAGTTCTTTATAAAACTCGGTCGATGCGGGAAACTGATTAGCTGGAGCGCCTTGAGATTCAATCCATGTCGCCGCGTTCTGAAGTCGGCTCTGAAACTCCGTGAACTCCTTGCTGAAGTGGGCAGCAAGCGCCTCGGCACGAAGCTGGGCGAACGGAGAGCCGCAGAACTCGCAGGATTGCGAGTCGTGGTTTTTATGGATTTCCAAGCCTGCTTGAACCCATTCGCGGATTTCCGGGTTATCGGTCAGCCGCTGGATTGCTTGATTGACCGCCGTAGTCCCAATCAAATCTCTGATGCGGCCCGCCGCTTTCTTAAAGTAGTCCGGCTCAATGGCCGTTGAGGCGAAAGCAATGCTTGGAAGCTGATCTGGCTTGGCGGCATTCGTAAGGTCGATAACCCTCTCATCTGGAAGAACCGACTCCGCCTTGATAATTGTCTCGCCGTTATTCTGTATGAAGTTGAAGAGCTTGCGGCGGTCGTAATTCAAGTAATAACTGTCGCTCGTATCAATCGCCTGAAGTCCAAGCTTCATTTTCTTGGCAGCATTGGTCAGGAACTTCTCTAATGCCTCACGCTGCTTCTTGATATCGCTTTGCTTGTCGTCGTGAGCCTTCTTTTTCGACTGAAGCTCGCTCTTCAGCTTCTCCAGCTTCTGCAAGTCATCAATCTTCTCTTTCGCAATAAGAAGGATGCTCTTTACGGATTTGTCCCAATCAATGTTCTCATGCACGAAGCGTTGATTGAAAACATGAATATTCAATTGGGATGAGTGGAGTGTGGATTCCGTGATCGTTGAGCCATCCTCCAGAACTACTGAAAATTGGCCCGTGCTGAAGCGGGGAACCATCGAGCGAAGCTCAAAGCAAGAGAATAGATTCGATAACGTTGACTTGCCTGTTCCATTCCAACCATAGACCAGGTTGTACCGGCCGAACTTTTGGATCTTCGTTCCATTGAAGTCGCTGAAGATTCCGAACTGTTTGAGGCGGTTGATGCAGACAATCATCTCTATATCTCCGTGTTCTTGCTTTCCCATCATTTGCTTGCGAAACAAATGGTAAACGAAGAGTCCTCTTGCGTCTCCGCTTCGCGGATCGCGCTGCTCCAGGTTCGCTAGTCGCTCATCCCTGGCGGGACTGGCTTCGCCAGCCTTCCGCATCGCTGACGCCTACGGCCCGGCTTCCAGCTTCGGGCCTGCGCGCTTCGCTTGCGTGCGGTCAGCACAAAGGGATGGCCGTTGCCTTGTCCAGCCGTCTCCCCTGACTTCATCACCTTACCCGCGACCGTAGCCCGCGACCGTGTGCCGTCAAGGCGCGCAGGGCCGTGTCCTCGGCTGCGCCTGCGGGCCGCACCAACCCTGCGCTTGGCTCCTTGACGGCCCCCGTCCGCGCGCTCCTTTGGGCGCGGGCGATGAACTCAGGAAAGACGGTGGCAACAGGGCCAACCGGGTTCCTCGTGCCGACCGCACCAAACAGCCGAAAGGCTGGGCTCCGAATCTAGAAATCCGGTGTGCGGTGTGAACAGCAAACCTCTTTTGTCAGGAGAAAGACCATGCAACTCGCATCCCGTTTCGCTTTCCGCTCCCCCTCGCTGCGCAGCGATTACCCGCTGTCCGACGACCAGATTCACCGCGTGGCCCCGTCCATCTTCGCGGATGCCCCGCACGAGAGCCGTTCGCAGCGGTACGCCTATATCCCCACCGCCGCCGTGCTGACCGAGCTTCGCAAAGAAGGCTTCCAGCCTTTCATGGTGACGCAAACCCGCGTGCGCGACGAAGGCAAGCGCGAGCACACCAAACACATGATTCGCTTGCGCCATGCCAGCCAGATCAACGGCGCGGAGGCCAACGAAATCGTGCTGCTGAACTCGCACGACGGCACCAGCAGCTATCAGATGCTGGCCGGAATGTTCCGGTTCGTGTGCAGCAATGGCCTTGTCTGCGGCAACACCGTGGCCGATGTGCGAGTGCCCCATAAAGGCGACGTGGCCGGTCTGGTCATTGAGGGGGCTTACGAAGTCTTGAGCGGTTTCGATCGGGTGAAGGAATCGCGCGATGCCATGCGCGGCATCACCTTGGACGATGGCGAATCCGAAGTGTTCGCCCGCGCCGCGCTCGCCCTCAAGTACGACGACCCCGACAAGCCCGCGCCCATCACGGAATCGCAAATCCTGATGCCGCGCCGCTTCGACGACCGCCGCCCCGACCTGTGGAGCGTGTTCAACCGCACCCAAGAAAACCTGACCCAAGGCGGGCTGCGTGGCCGCAGCGCCAACGGGCGCCGACAGCAAACCCGCCCGGTGCAGGGCATCGACCAAAACATCCGACTAAATCGCGCCCTCTGGCTGCTGGCCGATGGCATGCGCCAGTTGAAAGCCTGAATCCCCACGCGGCAGGGGCAGGCAGCAGCCCTTGTCGCTTTCTTCGCTGCTGCATCCCTGAACCGATAGGAGTTATCACCATGAACGCCGTTACCCAAACCGAAGCCCGCGCCATCAACACCGCCGCCGCTATCCCGCTGGAAGCCGCTGATCCGACCAAGAACCTGATTCTGGTTCCGCTGTCGCGGCTGGTGTCGCGTCCCACTGGCCGCAACGTGCGCAAGACCCCGCGCATGTCCATTCCCGAACTCGCCGCCAGCATCCAGCGTGTCGGCCTGCTGCAAAACCTCATCGTGATTGCCGCCGCCGATGGCGAGCATTACGAGGTCGTGGCCGGTGACCGTCGCCTCGCAGCGTTGAAGCTGCTGGCGAAAAAGCACCGCATTAGCAAGGAATGGGAGGTGCCTTGCCTGCTGGTGGCCGATGGCACCGCCCGCACGGCCAGCCTCACCGAGAACGTGCAGCGCGAAGCCATGCACCCCGCCGACCAGTTCGAGGCGTTCGCCGCGCTCGTGGCCGAAGGCCGCAGCATCGAGGACATTGCAGCGGATTTCAGCGTCACGCCGCTGGTGGTGCAGCGCCGTCTGAAACTCGCCAACGTGTCGCCGCGCCTGCTGGCCGACTACCGGGCCGAGGCCGTGAGCCTTGACCAGTTGATGGCCCTCGCCATCACCGACGACCATGCTGCGCAGGAAGCCGCGTTCTACGATGCGCCCACATGGCAGCGCGGCCCGCACAACCTGCGCGACCGCCTGACCGAACGCGAAATCGACGCCTACCGGCATCCGCTGGTGCGCTTTGTCGGGCTGGACGGCTACGAGCAGGAAGGCGGTGGCATCCGCCGCGACCTGTTCGCGGAGGGCGACAAAGGCGTGTATCTGACCGATGCCGCACTGCTGGAACGGCTGGCGCAGGACAAGCTGGCAGGTATCGCCGCCAAGGTGCAGGCCGAGGGCTGGGCGTGGGTGGATGCCACGCCGGGCATGACCCATGCCGATCTGCAAGCCTTCCAGCGTGCGCCAAGGGAACGCCGCAGTCCGAACAAGCGCGACGCGCAGCGCATCGAGAAGCTGCAAACCAAGCTGCACGAACTGGCCGAGGCGGTGGATGCCGCGCTGGACGACGAGGACGAGGAAAAGGCCGATGCCTTGCAGGAAGAAGGCGAACGCCTGGGCGAGCAGTTGCAGGCGCTGGAAGATGGCTTGCTGGACTATGCGGCCAACGTGAAGGCCGCAGCCGGTGCCATTGTCACCATCGACCGCGACGGGCAGGCCGCGATTCATCGCGGGCTGCTGCGCGAAGCGGAGGCCAAGGCACTGCGCACGCTGGAGCGGCTGCGGCAGGGTTTCGGCAGCGAAGGCGAAGCCGCGAACGAGGACGCAGGCGAGGACGACGAGCAGCCCAAGACCGCCGCCATGTCTGACCGACTGGCGCAGCGGTTGAGCGCGCACCGTACCGCTGCGCTGCAAATCGAAGTTGCACGGCATCCGCAAGCAGCGCTGGCCGCCGTGGTGCATGGCATGGTGCAGACCGTCTTGCAGGAAAGGCACTACGGGCACGACCTGCCGCTGGGTGTGCGCCTCACGGTGCAAGACCGGCTGGAAGGCATGGCCCCGGACTGGCCGGAATCACCCGCCGCCGTGGCGCTGCGCGAACTGCAACAGGTGGCAGGCGAAACCTTGCCGGAGGACAGCGCCGAACTGTTCGCCGCGCTGCTGGCGAAATCACAGGATGAACTGGTGCGGCTGTTGGCCGTGTGCTTAGCTTCCACGGTGGACGTGGTGACGCCTCGCGCCACGCCGCACCAGCCCGGCGCGGAACTGGCGCAGGCCGTGGGGCTGGATATGGCCGCGTGGTGGCAGCCCACCAATGAGGGTTACTTCCGGCATGTGCCGAAGGCCGCGATTCTGGAAGCCGTTGGCGGGTTCGCGCCCTCGCACGTCACCCGACTGGCGAAGTTGAAGAAGGGCGACATTGCCAGCGAAGCCGAACGGCTGGCCGCTGGCACCGGCTGGATGCCCGCCATCTTCCGCTCCGAAGGCCCGCAGCAGACCGGGCAGGACGCGCCGGCGGATGGCGAAGCCGAAGCACAGGAAGAAGTGGCCGCCGTGGCGGATGACCAGCCGCAGGCCGAGGCTTTGGCCGCGTGACTTCGCACCGTAGATAGCGCCCCGGTTCCGGCCGGGGCGCTTCATGTTGAGGATGCCTGCCATGACCCACCAACCCGCAAACCGCCCCCGCATAGCTGCGACCTATGCCTCCGGCACGGTGCGCGCCCGCCGCTGGCACGGCGACGGCGACGTGCGCGGCTACCGTCCGCCGCGTGGCTGGACGGCCCGCGCCGACCTGACCGATCTGCATCCCCTCACGGGCCGCGCCTTGCCGCGCGCCGTGTGGTGGATCATCGAAACCAAGGAATAACGAGCCGCACCGGCCCCAAGCCGTGCCGCCTTGGGGCCGGTGGTCGAAAACTCCGGGCGCGGCGGTGGCCGCGCCCGGTTTCACTGCTCAAAGCCAAAACGCCCCATCGCCGCCTTCGGACAGGCGGCGATGGGGCCACGCACAAGGGCGCTCGTGCGCGAAATCCACGAAGCCAGCAAGTGTGGCGGCGCATCGCGCCGCCAACGATTCGACCGAGCCCCGCCGCAATGGGCGGGGCTGGTGTGGCTACGCCCCGGCTTGCTGCGGCAGGTTGCACGAAAGCGTGCCGTCCCCGACGCTGGCGGTTCGTTGTCTGTACGTCACGAAAGACGGTTCACCGACACGCCGCCCAGCCTCGCTTCTATGGAGCTTCCACACCACGCCTCAGTATGTGGCCGTGAGCTGCGGCAGGGGCGCTCTGGCCTTGTCGTCGGGGCATTGACCTGGCCCGCGTCAGGGCGCAAGCCGGTGCAGCCGTCACGCGGGGATGCCGAGTTGGCCACGTCTCCATTCGGGAGCGGGCGGCCTGTGCGTCCTTGTCTTGTTGTGAATCCTGGCGGTGGCGCGGCTGCGCCTTGTGCTTGATGGCCGCAACCTTGCAGCGAAAACAATTTCCCCTGCGCTGCGCGCATTCCTCGCGGGACAAATTCTTTTCGCTTCCAGGTTCTCCACGTTGTTGCGACCGCTGTGCGGTGCGACCAGCCCATCCCCCGCCGGCCGGATCACAACAAGGACGCACTGGCGCGACCTTGTTCAACCCGAAAGGAGAAACATCATGGCTAACATCGGCACCTTCACCGCAGAGAAAGACGGCTTCACCGGCACGCTTCGCACCCTGACGCTCAACGTCAAGGTCAAGCTGGTTCCCAACGACAAGGGCGACACCGAGAACGCCCCCGACTTCCACCTGCAAGCGGCTGGCCACGAAGTCGGCGCAGCGTGGAAGAAGACCAGCGAGGCCGGGCGGGAATACCTGTCCGTATCCATCGACGACCCTTCGTTCCCGGCGACGGTCTATGCCCGCCTGATCGAGAACGAGGACGGCACGCACGACCTGATCTGGTCGCGCAACAAGCCGAAGGCGGCCTGACAGCCGCTTACCGCGTCCCGCCCACTGCGGCGGGGCGCGATGCTGCTGATCGCAGCACCGCACGCGCAGGATTTCTGCTGCTGCCGCGTGCTGGATACGCCCGTCACGGCGGGCCTGCATGCGTGCCTTGTGGCTCGCAATCCGTGTCAACGAGCGGTGTGTGGCGTGTCGGCGCTGTAAGCGCCGCCGGGCTTTCGGGCTTCGCCCCGTGCCGGCAAGCCGTCACGGCCATCCGGCTTCAATCCCTCACGCCTTCGCGCCTGCGGCGCTGCGCGCTCCGCTTGCTGCAATTCAGTACCACACGCCAACGCGCTAAGGCGTGTCGGGCTCTTCCAATATCGCCCTGAGTTCCTGGCGCACCTGTGCCAGCAATTCATCAGCTTCGCGGGTGCTGTCACCGGCATAAGCCAATGTGAGCAGCGTGAGCGGATGCACTTCCATGACCTCGCACAGATCGGCCAGCTTCTGGATGGTTGGGCTTTTCAGGTCGCGCTCCAGCGTGCTCATGTAGGTGCGACTGGACACGTTGGAGAACGCTTCCTGGCTCAAACCACGCGCCTTCCTTACCGTCCGAATCGCCGCTGCCAATGAGTTCTTCGCTGCCACCTATGGTTTCCCCAAAAAACCAAGATGACAGCCCATTGCGCCCTATAGGACTACAATCTATAGTGTTCATTTGGTGGTGATGTTTTCCTTTTCCGTGCTTTTACGGAGATCCGCATCTGCGGATTTCCTCAGACCCAGGGAACCGCATCCGTGTCTTTCCTGACTTCCACCAATACGCCTTCGTGCCTCTCCGCTTTTGCGGCTTCGTGCGCTTGCGCATACGTGCATCCGTCCGCAGGCACAGATGCGCCTCGGCGATTGCGTGTGTTCGTGGAAGGGGCGCGGCCTTGACCACGCTTGTCACCGAGGAAGACCGGGTGCACCTACTGGCCCACGGCCTCACCCGCGCCGCAGGCCAGGAATGTGACCCGCTGCCCGTGGTGCGCCTGTTCACACCGGACGCACATGCGACCTGGCTATTGGCCGCGCTCGATCCGACCGATGGCGATACGGCCTACGGCCTGATCGACCTCGGGATCGGGATGCCTGCCCTGGCGACGGTGAAGCTGTCCGATCTGGCGTCCATCGTCGGGCCGCTCAAGCAGCCCGTGATACGAGATCGGTATTTCCAGCCGACGCGGCCGCTGTCGGAATACGTTCGACTGGCTCAGGAAAACGGTTCGATCACCGATTGACGCATTCCAGCGCGACCAGGCAAAAAGTATCGCATTGTGACTATTTCGGTCTTAGCCAAGACCTGGCAAGTCTTGATCCGCATGCTTGCACCAGGGTGGTGCGCTCCTGACCAAAACAGTCATGATGCCAGGCGCGAGATTCGGCACGGTGTTCAATGCTGCACCCCATTTCCGGGCGGTGCAGTCGTCGCATTTAGACGATTTCGGCAATGCACTGGAGCGAATCTGTCTTGACACCAGCAGTTAAAGCGTAACCCGAGTTTGATGACCACTTGATGGCGATTCGATAGCTCCCGCACAGCGGAATTGTGGCGACGTTCCCAGAAACAGGGAGGTTTCGCCATGACTGACCGCAGCAGCCAACACTGGTATCCCACGGCCGCGTATCTCTACACGCTGCACCTCGATGGCCCAGCGCTGGCTTGGGAGTATTTGCGCAGGAATCCAAGCTACCGGCGCGACTGGCTACGCCGGCGTCGCAAGCCTGATGCGGCGCAGGCCTGGGGCCTGCGCCTGCTGGAAGATCCCGGCCTGGATGCGCGCGACGCACATCCTGCTTGGTTCCCCGATCACGATGCCGTGGTGCAGCTATACCCCGACGCCGACCCACCACCCGATGCGCATACCTTCGAGTTCTGGCGCATTCCTGGGCGCAAGCAACTGACCCACGACGGCAAGCGCCTGGTGCTCGTATCGCATTGGCCAGGCTGCTGCGTTCGGCTGGCACTCGCACCCGACCTGGAAGATGGTTCGGCCTATCTCTACGCCACACGCGCCTGCGCCACGCCCTGTGCGCGCTACCGCACGCTCGCTGCGAAGCTGGATGCGCTATCTGCCGCAACCGTGGCCACGCCTGTGGCAACAGCCCGCTCCCGCCCCACGCCCGCCGCGCTGCTGGAACTGCATACCTTGCAAGCGCTCGACGCGACCCTCGCGGGAGCCTCCTTGCGCGAGGTGGGCGAAGGTCTGTTCGGCGCGGATGCCGTCGCGGCCGACTGGCACAAAGACAGTGCATTGCGTGCCCGCGTACGGCGGCTGGTACGCCGCGGCGATGAGCTGATGCACGGCGGCTACCGCCGACTAGCGCAGCTTCCAATGTTCCCGTCGCATTAGGGGGGACGTTTCTCGACCCGTGCGAATCGTCCCTTAGCAAGAAGCCTTGCTTTCTTGAGAGTGCCTCTATCCGGCCGCGTGGTGTGGCCGGGCTTGATGGAGGTACATCCCATGCGACCTGCTCCCTCGCGGCCTGCCGCCGCTGCCGTCACTGCGACCTCGCAGCCTCAACGCTACCTGACAAACGACGAAGCCGCCGACTACCTGCGGCTGTCGCCGCGCACGCTGGAGAAGCAGCGGGTGATCGGCGGCGGCCCCAAGTTCCGCAAGTTCGGCCGCCGCGTCATGTACGCGGTGTCCGACCTCGATGCCTGGGCCGACCAGCGCAGCTACGAGGCCACGTCCGATCCCGAATACGCCGAGCGCCACGCGGGCGACTACCGTGATGGCCGCTGATCGTCGGCGCGTGGGTGGCCTTCGCCATGTCCAGCCCGCCAGGGCAAGCCTTGCCGCAGCGCGAACAGCTCGATCTGTTCCGCGCGCTGCCGGGCGACATGGCGCCACGCGATTCCCAGGACTTGATGGCCTTTCCGTTCTTCTCGCTTGCCAAGTCGCGGCGCACGGCGCCGATCGACTTCCGCAGCGGGAACGTCACCATTCGCGTGGAAGGCACGCAGGAGCACGGCATCGCAACGATATGGGATGCCGACGTGCTGATATGGGCCGCCTCGCAGATCGTGGAGGCGCGCGACGCGGGCCTGCGCCCGTCGCGCTGGATACGCGCCACGCCTTACGAGATTTTGCGCTTCATCGGGCGCGGCACGTCCCTCAACGACTACCAGCGCCTGAAGGCCGCCCTCGACCGGCTGCAATCGACCACGGTGGCCACGTCCATCCGCGAAACCACGGGAAGGCGCTTGCATCGCTTCTCGTGGATCAACGAGTGGAAGGAACTCGCCGACGCCAGCGGCACCCCGCTGGGCATCGAGCTGATCTTGCCGGACTGGTTCTATGCCGGCGTGCTCGACGCCGCCCTGGTGCTGACCATCGACCCGGCCTATTTCCGCTTGAAGGGCGGTATCGAACGCTGGCTGTACCGCCTGGTGCGCAAGCATGGCGGGCGGCAGGAGCACGGCTGGCAATTCGACTTCCGACACCTGTACCGCAAATCCGGCAGCGCGGCCCGCTTCTCGGACTTCGCCTACGACGTGCGCGCCCTGGTGGCGCGGCAGTCGTTGCCCGGCTACGTCCTCGGCATCGAGCGGATGCCGGACGACAACACCGAGCTGCTGACCTTCCGGCCCGTGCCGCACGCGGCACGGGGATAACTGCGGGAGAACCTGTGGACGGCCTCGTGCTATCAGGAGTACCGGGTATCGTGCTATCAGGAGTACGACCCTCGTGCTATCAGGAGTACGAAAACGCCGGAAAGCCAACAACGGCGCGGGTTTGCGTTCCCTCTAACTTACCTAACAAGAAATACATAACTTTTAGTAGAAGCGCGCCGTTTCGGTGGACAACCACGAAACGGCACGGCCAGGCCGGCTTTCCAGCTCGGAGGGCCGCGCCATGATCTTCGCGTTTCTCAACCAGAAAGGCGGCGTCGGCAAGACCACGCTCGCCACGCACATCGCCGGCGAACTGGCGATGCGCGGCCTGCATGTCATCCTGCTGGATGCCGACCCGCAGGGGTCATCGCTCGACTGGACGCAGCGGCGTAGCCAGCAGGGCCTGCCCCGTCTGTTCAGCGCCGTGGGCCTTGCCCGCGAAACGCTGCATCAGGAAGCGCCAGAACTCGCCAGGCGGGCCGATCACATCATCATCGACGGCCCGCCGCGCATCGCCGCCCTCGCGCGTTCCGCGCTGCTGGCGGCCGAGCGCGTGCTGATCCCCGTGCAGCCCAGCCCCTACGACGTATGGGCTTCTGCCGAGATGGTCGCACTGATCCGCGAAGCACAGGTGTTCCGGCCAGCGCTGCGCGCGGCCTTCGTCATCAACCGGCGCGTCAGCACCACCATCATCGGCAGGGAGGCACGGCAATCGCTGGCCGAACAGCCGCTGCCCGCGCTGCGCTCGGAGATCCACCAGCGCATCGTCTTTGCCGACAGCGTAGCCGCTGGCCGGCTCGCCCGCGAAACCGCGCCCGACAGCGCCGCTGCCCGCGAGATCGCCGCGCTCACCGACGAACTGCTGCGGTGGCCGACATGACTGGGAAGCCACCACCACGCAGCAAGCGCGTCGGCATCGGTGCGCGTCCCCCAGCGAATCCGCACGCCGAAGCGTGGATTCGCCAGGGCGACGCAGATGCCGTGCAGAAAGGCGACCTCTACACCGCTCGACTGACGCTCGACATCACGCCCGCCATGCGGGCGCGCATCAAGGTGTCGGCCTTCACGCGAGGCGTGACCGTAGCCGAACTGCTGCGCGACCTGCTGGAGCGGGAGTTTCCCCCGGAGGGCACGCCGTGAACGCATCCGCTTCGACCGCCCACACCCCCAAAGCAAGTGCGCCCACGGCTGCGCCGCCGCCGGCGCCTTCGACACTCGCCGGCCAGGCCGGCAACGTGCCGCTGACGCGCGTGGCGCTGGCCTACATCGAACCGCGCTTCAAGCTCTACCTGCGCTTCGGCGAACCGGCGCGCACGCTCCAGCTCGACCGCTGGCGGCGCTGCGCCGTGTTCCTGCCGAACGCGGTTCTGTGCCGCATCCGTTGGCAGGCCAACGACTACGGCACGATCCGCTGGCAGCTCATGGTGATGCAGACCGCCACGCCGCTGGACGCCGTGCAGCGCATCCCCGGCGTGCAGCCGGGCGCGCGTCTGCTGCTGCACGCCGAAGGCGATGCCAACGTGCGCGCCGTGCTGGAACGCATCGACGGCATCGAGGCGCTGGGCATCGCAGCCGCAGACACATCGCCCGCGTACTGGCGCACGCTCGCGAACCGGCTCGCAGCGCGCTCGGCGCTACCCACATACACCGCAGAACGGCACGCCGCCTGGCTGGCCGGGAGGGCATTGCCATGACCACGATTTCCACGACCGGCCCCGTGCCGCATCCTCGCTCGCGCCTGCGCGCTCGCCTCGTGCTGGCAGGCTTCGCCACCGTCGGCCTCGCTGCGCTGGCCTGGGCGGCGTTCGTGCAGCCCCTGCCGCGAATGGCCTACAACCCGTCCGACAGCGTGGCGGTCGGTTGGTATCGCATCGAACCGTTCGACCCGCGCACCGCCTCGCGGCCACGTCCGCTGTCCGTGGACAGCATCGTGCTGATGCCGCTGCCCGACAGGGCCGCCATGCTGGCTGCGCAGCGCGGCTACCTGCCGACCCGCGTTCCGCTGCTCAAACGTGTGGGCGCAGTCGCGCCACAACACGTTTGCATCGTCGCCGGCCAGGTTCGCATCGACGGCGTGCCGGTGGCCGCCGCCCTGCCTGCCGACCGGCTGGGCCGGCCGCTGCCATCCTTGCAGCTTTGCCGCCGTCTCCAACCGGGCGAACTGTTCCTGTTGAGCGCGACCAACCCGGCGTCGTTCGACAGCCGCTATTTCGGGCCGGTCAGCGCGTTCGCCGTGATCGGCGTTGCGCATCCGATCTGGCTGGAGACACGTCCATGATGGCCGCCGATTCGCTGCACTTTGCCGCGCCTCTCATCGTGCCATCGGGCATGTCGTTCTACTGTTCGTCGCCGTGTCGTCGCGCGTGCAGTGCGGGTGCATTCGCACCGCACTTCGCGCTGCCTTCGGCGCAGCCGCCCAACGTGCAGGCGTCTTGCCTCGAACGCGCCTGGCCTGCGGCCATTGGCGTGTTCGCCGGCGGGCTGGCTGCTCGTGCAGCAGCGCCGCCGGGCCGCCGATGCCCGGAGCGGGAGCGAGGGGCAAAGGCGGAAGGCAAGACAAAAGGGTTCGGCACTCTGCCGCCCGCAAAGCCAGTCTGCACGTGGGGGTGGCGCGGCACGGCGCGGCTTCGCCGCCGTGCCGCGTGGGGCGCGAGGCACGCGCCGATGCAGGCATGTCCGCGTGCTTCGCACGCTCGGACACGCCGGAGCTTGCAGGGAGCACAGCCATGACCGACCGCGGCGACCATGATTTCTGGGTGCGCCCTGGCGCGCCGAAGAACCGAGGCAAAGGCCAGGGCCAGAGCTTCGTTTCCAAGGTGCTCAAGCAGGCTGGCAAGGCCAGCGGCGGCAAGTCGGCGGTGCGCCGTCCTACCGCTGGCGGGAGCGGCCAGCACGCCGGCCAGCGGCCCGGCTCACGGCTTGGACGCGGCCATACGGCGGCGCGCTTCGCAGGCGCAAAGCTGACCCCTATGTCACGGCGCGTGACCATCAAGACGCTGCTGGTCAACCAGCGCAACGCCAGTCCGCAGTCGCTCGCCAAGCACCTGCGCTACATCGAGCGCGACGGTGCCGGCCGGAACGGCGAGCCGGGCCGTGCCTACGGGCCGCAGACCGACGAAGCCGACCTCGATGCCTTCAAGGAACGCTGCCAGGACGACCGACATCATTTCCGCTTCATCGTCTCACCTGAAGACAGTGCGGAGCTGGACGACCTGCGCACCTACACCCGGCACCTGATGAACCGGATGGAGGCCGACCTGGGGACGCGGCTGGATTGGGTGGCGGTCGATCACTGGAACACCGACAACCCGCACACGCACCTGATCGTGCGCGGACGCGACGATACCGGCAAAGACCTCATCATCGCGGGCGACTACATCGCCCACGGCTTCCGCCATCGCGCCGCCGAGCTGGCGACGGAATGGCTGGGGCCGCGCACCGAACTGGAGATCCAGCAGACCTTGCAGCGCGAGGTGGAGCAAGAGCGGTGGACGAGCCTCGACCGCACGTTGCAGCGCGAGGCCGGCGAGGATGGCCGGGTGCAGATCGAACGCTTCAACGAACCCCGGCTGCAACGCCAGCGCCTGCTGCTGATCGGCCGCCTGCAACACTTGCAGCGCCTGGGCCTGGCCGACGAGGTGCAGCCCGGCACCTGGGCCGTCCATGCGGACGCGGAGAAGACCTTGCGTGCCCTGGGCGAGCGTGGCGACATCATCCGAACGATGCAGCGGGCCATGAGCGGCAAGCCTCGCGAGCTGGCGGTGTTCGAGCCGGGCGACGACGGCCGCACTATCGTCGGTCGCGTGGCTGCTAAGGGTCTGGCCGACGAGCTGCACGACCGCGGCTATCTGGTCATCGACGGGTTGGACGGCAAAGCCCACTACGTCGCGTTGGACGCCCGCGACGAGCTGGCGAACTATCCCATCGGCGCGGTGGTGGAGGTACGCGGTTCCGCCGAGGTGCGGGCGGCCGACAAGAACATCGCCACGCTGGCGAGCAATGGCCTGTACCGCACCGATCACCACCTGGCGATCGAGCAAGGCCGAGCCAAGCCCGGCCGCGACCCGCAAGAGGCTGTGGCGGCCCATATCCGCCGGCTGGAAGCCCTACGGCGGGCCGGCATCGTGGAGCGCGTGGCCGAGGGGTTATGGAAGGTGCCGGACGACTTGGCCGAGCGTGGCCGCCAGTACGACGCGCAGCGGCTGGGCGGCGTGGCGGTCGAACTGAAATCGCATCTGCCGATTGAACGGCAGGCCCGCGTCATCGGCGCGACCTGGCTGGATCAGCAGTTGATCGGCGGCGGCAAGGGACTGGGCGACCTGGGCTTTGGCGGCGATGCTAGGCAAGCCTTGCAGCAGCGCGCCGACTTCCTCGAAGAACAGGGGCTGGCCCAGCGGCGCGGGCAGCGGCTGATTCTCTCCCGGAATCTGCTGGAAACGCTGCGCAATCGGGAGCTGGCGCAGGCCGCCCAGCACATTGCCGCCGATAGCGGATTGGAGCATCGGCACGTCACAGACGGGCAGCGCGTAGCCGGCATCTACCGGCGCTCGGTCATGCTCGCCAGCGGTCGCTATGCGCTGCTCGATGACGGCATGGGATTCAGTCTGGTGCCTTGGCGGCCGATAATCGAGCCACGACTGGGGCAGCAGATCGCCGCGACTGTACGCGGCGGCGGTGTGTCATGGGAGGTTGGACGGCAAAGAGGTCCTGGGATTGGATCGGGGCCGTAGGCTGTCGTACCGAGTTAAGGTGTCGAGCAGCGTTTTGGCCCTAGCTTCTGTGCTCCGTTAAGACGACTAGTCTGTGCTTATCGACGACGCTGTGGGTGCATGGTTGCTTGCCAATTCCGGTGCAACTCGCAAACGCGCTGCCCCGACCTGAACTGCCCATTCAACGATCTGCCCGGCCAATATATCCGTGGCGACACCGAACGCGCTCACCACATCGGCCTCTCGCTTGCTGCCTGTGGCTTGGATTGCTTCGAAGCGTCTACTGGCAATAGCAGTCCGTTTGGCCGGATCGACCAGTTGCACATCGAGCCGAACCGCGGCGATCGCTTCAGTGCCGCGGTATTCGAGCTGGAACGCCCGCAGCGTACTGCGCAACTCCATATCGGCGCTCATTGGGGTGCTATCGGTAATCACGGAAGTCGACCGCCCATCGCGCATGAAGGCTTCGACGATTCGGTCACGCAGCAGCACCGGTGCGGGGTCGGCCCAACGCACTCCTTGCCAAGCCGACAAGCGACCATCGGGCTGCGCAATGAACAGCCGCTCCGAATCCAGGACGCGACTACTCTCAGGGGCGTAGACGCGCAGCGCCCCGGGTCCCGGAACGGCGCGCGGCGTACTCTCCGCCTGGGCGATGTGATAGTCGGGCAATTTGTAGGTGACCATTGGAGCTGCTTTGGGAAGCACACTGCACGCGGACAAGCCGAGTACTAGCGTCATAGTCACGGCAGCGACGGGAATCATCCTGGCGGAAGTGTTCACGGCTTGGTTTCCTCAATGTTCTCTCCACCGAGCAGGTATTGCGCCGGATTGCGATCCAGTCGGCGCAGCACGGTGTTTAGATTGGCCAGCGCCTGCTGGAGTTCGTGCATGGCAGGACCTGTGGCGGCCAAGCCCTGGTTCAGCGATTCCTGATTGTTTTGCAGTAGCGTCTCAACCCTGAAAGCGGCGCGTTCGAGGGATGCCGTTGCATCACGCGTGTTCACCATGATTTGCTTACCATCGTTATTTAGTAGCAGGTTGGCATCGCGAAGAGTGCTATTTGCTTGGCGCACGGCAGCTGTCGATTCTCTGCTTGCTTCGGTCAGATTGCTGATTAACGTCGCGATCTCGGCCCTCTGGTCAGCGACCGCGCCCGTGGTCTGTTCAAGATTCACCAGACTGCGGTGCACAAGAGCCAAATTCTCCTTCGACAGTAACTCCTGCGTGCGCAGCAAGATGCCGTTGAGTGTCGTCATGCTGTTCCCCTCACCGGAGACCAGGGATGCCATCGCCGAACGTGGTGCGAGGATCAACGGTTCCTCGTCCTCTCTCCGATCCAGCAATGGCACGTTTGGCCCACCGTCGCTCAACTCGATCACCGCGTTGCCGGTAATTCCCGTGATGACCAATTCAGCGCGGGTATCCTGCCGGACCGGGATGGTGGCATTGATGCGTACGCGCGCTATCGCCCGCCTTGGGTCTCGCGGTGAAAGAGAAAGTGCAACGACTTCGCCAATCGTGATTCCGCTGTACTGAACCTGGCTGCCGGGCGTAAGCCCGGTCACTGGCTCATCGAACATAATCCGGTAATACTGGTAATCGTGGTCGGAACGTGTGTCGCTGAGCCAAAGCGCGAAGCCAATACCAATCGCACCGAGCAGCACGACGAACAGACCAATGAATACATGATGGGCACGTGGTTCCATGATCAGACCACCTCGTTCTCAGAGTTTAAATATTGCGTGCGCCCAGCCCAATGCGTGCGCGACGGAAGAATGATGCAGATGCGGAGGGGTTTCATGGCTGCGTCTCTTGGCTGGAAGCACCAGTGGCCTGTGCGGCCGCACGGCCACGGGGGCCGTGAAAGTATTCCTGTATCCACGGGTGCTTGAAGCGCTCGACTGCCTCGATGCCGTCGTTGATGAGTACCTTCTGGTTCGCCAGGACCGCGACACGGTCGCATATGGTGTACAGCGTATCGAGGTCGTGGGTTACCAGAAACACCGTGAGGCCCAGTGCATTGCGCAGGGTCAGAATCAATTGGTCGAAAGATGCAGCCCCGATTGGATCCAGTCCTGCGGTGGGTTCGTCAAGAAACAGGATGTTCGCATCAAGCGCCAAGGCTCTCGCCAGTGCTGCTCGTTTCACCATGCCTCCGGACAACGAGGCCGGATACTTGTCTCCCGCTCCGGCAGGCAACCCCACCAAGCCCAGCTTGCTTCTTGCCAAACGCTCGGCAAGAGGCCGCGCCAGACCGACATGCTCGATCAAAGGAAGAGCGACGTTCTCCAAGACGGTCAGCGATGAATACAACGCGCCCTTCTGGAACAGAATGCCGAACCTTCGCTCCATACGCGCGCGCGCAAGCCATTGGGCTCGCAGTAGGTCGCGCCCCCCGATACGGACCACGCCCGAATGCGGCTTCTGCAGCCCGACGACGCTACGCAAGAGCACGGATTTCCCGGTGCCTGACCCTCCCACCACGCCAAGGATTTCCCCGCGCCGCACGTCCAGGTCTAGGTCCTGATGGACCTGCTGGGTTCCAAACCTGTTGTCCAGGCCGCGCACTTCAATAGCGTGTCGCACACCGTTGTCGGTGTCTTGCTTCACCGCGCTCACCAGCCCATCTCCATGAAGAACAGTGCAGCGATGGCGTCTATCAGGATCACCATGAAGATTGATTGCACGACACTAGACGTCGTGTGGTCGCCTACCGACTCAGCGCTACCGGCGACCTTGAACCCTTCATGGCAGCCGATAGCGGCGATCATCACCGCGAAGAGCGGGGACTTGCTCATTCCGACAAGAAAATGGCGCACCTCGATTTTTTCCTGCACGATGGCAAGGAACTGTGCGGGAGGAATTTCCAAGCTCAGTGCGCATACGGTGGCGCCGCCCGCAATGCCAGCCAAGATGCCTACTAAGGTGAGCAGTGGCAAGGACACAAGAAGCGCCAGCACGCGTGGCAGCACCAGTAACTCGATGGGGTCGAGCGCGTTGGAGCGAAGCGCATCGATCTCTTCATTTGCCTTCATCGAACCGATTTGGGCGGTGTACGCGCTTGCGGTACGGCCTGCAATCAATATGGCCGGGAGCAGCACTCCGAACTCGCGCATGAACGAGAAGGCGACCAGATGCACCGAGAAGATGCTCGCACCGAAGTTGGCCAGCACCGTTGCTCCCAGGAACGCCACCACCATTCCTACCATGAAGCTCAGTAGCGCCACGATGGGAATGGCGTCCACCGCTGATCGCTGGATTTGAGCGATCACCGAGGTCGCGCGCCAGCGACGCGGGTGACGAACGGTACGGCTCCATGTTTCGATGATCTGGCCCACGAACCCGGCCAGACCAAGACACGCACGACAGCCCTGTTCCAAGGTCAGGCCTATGCGTCCCAGACCGCGGAGCAGAGGATTCCCGCTCACCGCTGCTTTCTCCGTCTTCTGCTGATCGGTAGCAGCGGCGGCCAGCGCTCTCATTAGGGCGAGGCGATCCGAGGACAGATTTGGAGCTGCCTCCGGCCGGTCGAGTATCGAGTCTGGCCCGAGAATTTCCACCAGCAGAGCCGCGCCGGCGGTGTCCAGTCTCTGGACTTGCGTCCAGTCGAGTAAGGGAGTGGCGTACCCCTCGGCATGACTGATGCGGGCGGCGGACACGGATTTTGCCAGACTGGCGTAGTGCTCTATCGTCCAGTCGCCACCCGCCAGCCATTTGTGATCACCGCCGACCATGGCATCCTGCCGGAGCCAAGCCTGTGAAGCGTTGCTCATGGCTGCGTGTCCCGCCAAGCGCTGTCGATGCGCTCGATGCAGTTCGTGATCGCCGCTTTGGCATGACCCAGCAATGTGTACGAACCGGCGAACTCTTTAATGACGTTGCCGCGCTCGAAGCAACTGGCGGCAGCAACCCGGCGTCCCGTCCTTAAATCGACTGCTTCGAACTCTAGGCTGGCACCACCCGTCGTCACGGGTCCAACCAGCAGGGTCGTCATTGCATTGACTGCCCGATTCGGTGTCTGCAGTTCGGTGACCGCTACACGCACCCGAACCTGTCCCGCGCCACCTGGGGGGGCGGGACTTTTGCCTTCCTGGCGTTTCAGTTCGCTCGTCACATGGTCTAGCACTTCGCGCTGCTGCGCGTCATCGAGCCCATCGATGCGACCCGAGGCGGTCTTGATCTGCGCTTCTTCCACCACGACAGCGGCATAACGCTTGGGCTCGAATCCCGCTGCGCGGTACATCAGTACGTTCTCGTATCGTGTCGGCGATAACTTCTCGTAGTCGCCGAGAAATCCGGAGCGCGTCATGCTGTTGGTCGCGCATCCAGAGAGCGCGCCTGCTACGCAAAAAAAGATGCCGCCGCGGATCAATGCAGTTTTGCTCTTCATAATGGGTCTCCTTGATCAAACGAAACTAAGACAGGCAATGCCTGCTGCGATGAGGGCGGTGCCAGACCAGCGCGTTACCGATGCGACATCGCCTAGTAGGAGGGCGCCGACGCCCAAGTTTCCAAGTAGCCCGATTCCTGCCCAGGCTGCAGAGGCCGCGCTGATCGGAATCCGCTTGAGCGCGAACCACAAAAGTGCGCCGCTGGCCGCCATGCACGTCACTGCCACACAGAGGCCGACCCAGCGCATCGGACCGCCCGCCGTGATGGCCCGCAGGCCCAGTGGATAGCCCGCTCCTAGAACCCCTGCGGCAATGACAATCGACCAGGATTTCCAGATCAGCGGATGGGTGCTGAATCGCATAAGCCTAGCGAGACATACGCATGAAGCGTGGGTGCATACGAATTCTGAGAATGCGCAGCACGCGGCGGCTCGCAAGAGACTCATGAGCGATCTCCATGCGCGGTGGCGACACTCAGGTTCCACGGCCCAATTCGCTTGATTCCAAACAGGACTTCGTAAAGCAGCGGAATCAAGCCCAACGTCACCAGCGTTCCGAGTGCCAGCCCACCGATCATCGCGATCGCCATCCCTTTCCATAATGGTCCGGAGAAGAGCATGAGTGGCACCAGTCCCGAAATGCAGGTGACCTTGGTCATCACGATTGGACGAAGCCGTTGTATCGCGGCCCCAACCAAGGCTTCATGGCGTGGCAGGCCTTCCGCTAGCCCCTGGTCGATGCGTTCCAGCAAGAGCACGGCGTTGTTGACAATGATCCCGAACAGGGCCAGTACGCCGAAGGTCGCCATGAAGCTGAAAGGTGTGCCGGTCAGCTTCAGAGCCAATACCACGCCGATAAGCGTGAAAGGGATCGTCGCGAGGATCACACCGAGCTTGCGGAAAGAATTGAACTGCCATACGAACAGCATCAGCATCGCCAGAAATGCGAGGGGCATGTAGGTCGACAGCGCGGCGTTCGATTCGGCGGCTTCCTCGATCTCGCCGCCAAGTTCAACCGAGTAGCCCGCGGGCAGGTCCAGGGCAGCGACGCTAGGCGCCAGGCGGTTGATGATCTCCTGGGCGGTGTAAGAGGTGTTCTGTCCTTGCACGGTGATCGTGCGGATGAGATTGCGCCGTTGGATGACCGAGGGCTCGCTCGCGAGCGATACGTCTGCGACCTGAGCCAGCGTCACCGCTGGACCGCCGTTGGTGGGATAGATGAGCGTCGCGCCTACGTCTGCCGTGCTGCGACGCTCGCTTACGATACTGCGCAGGACGATCGGGACGGAGGTGTCACCGTCGCGAATAACCGAGATCGATCTGCCGCTGTAGCGGACATCCAGCCCGCCAGCGATGTCTTCAGTCGTCACGCCCGCCCGACGCGCGCGGTCCTGGTCGACCCGTACGTCGATGCGGCCAACGCGCGTATCCCAATCGTTCTTGACGTTGATGGTGCCGGGCAGCTTGCGCAGCGCTGCTTCGATTTTGGACGCGGCCCCCAACAATACCTCCTCATCCGGACCGCTGACGCGATAAATGGCAGTCCCTGACTCGGTCGCACCGAGCGAGAAACGCTTGGGCTCGGCGCGCACGTCGCCATGTGCTTGCGCAAAGTAGCTGCGGGTGCGGGCGAGGACGGCGTCGATGTCGCTCTTCGGCTTCAATGTGACAACGAAGTACGCGATGTTCGATGCCGGCAGTGGTGGATTCAGGCTAAGGATGAAGCGCGGGCCACCATCGGCGACGTAGCCGATGTGATCGGAGACTTCTGGATTGATGTTCGTGTCGCCCAGCCAACCACTGATCTGCTTCACGCGGGCGAGCGTTTCGCGCGAGTCGGTACCGGGGGCGAGCTGCACCGGAATCTGGAACTGAAGCCGGTCGGACTTGGGCATGAAATCGTACGGCAGGGTGGTGAAGCCATACAGCGCAATGGCAAGCGCCGCGATCATCGACGCTACATAGACCGCCTTATGGTGGAGCACCCACTCCAGTACGCGCCGGTAGCCACGGTAGAAGCGGGTGTCATAGGCGTCGCCCTGCTCCTGCTTGTGATGGGGTTTGGCGAAGTGGTAGCACAATAGGGGCGTGACAGTCAGGCACAGCAGCCACGAAGCGAACAACGTCAGTGCCAGCACGACCACGAGATTGTGCAGATACTCGCTCGTGGCGTTCTGGCCAAAAAAGAACGGCGAGAACACGATCACGATCACGAGCGAGGACGTGAGCAGCGGAATGGCGAGCGTGCGGCCCGCCTCGAGGCAGGCATGCTTACGATCTTCGCCACCGGCCAGGCGGCGTTCGATGTCTTCGGCAATCACAATGCCGTTGTCCACCAACAAGCCGAGCGCAATGATGATGGCGCCCATCGAGACGTTCTGAAGCTCGATGTTCATCGCGCGCATGACGATGAGTGCACTGAGGATCGTCAACGGCACGATCATGCCCACGATGATCCCGGTGCGCCAACCGAGAAATAGCACGACGACACCGAGGACGACGATGATCGTCTCCATCATGACGTGGTTCATTTTGCCCATCTCGTGCTTGACGACATCGGCCTGGAAAGTGACGTATGACAGATCGAAACCCGCCGGCAGCAGCTTCTCCTGGTCTGCAACCCGTGCTTTGAGCGCTTTTCCGAACTGCTCCACGTTCTGACCGGAGGCCATCGAAACCGCCATGACGACAGCGGGCTGGCCTTTGTAGATGGCAGCAGATTCCGGCGGATCGGCTGGCCGCACACTCACCTGCGCCAGTTCACCCAATGCGATCGTCGGCACGGGCGCCGTACTACTTTGCGGTCGTGGCAGCGCGATCGGCATTGCTCGCAGGGAGGGAGCGTCACGCACTTCGCCACTGACCGCCAAGGTTGCATTGATGCCGCCGACAACAATTTGTCCACCCGAAGCGACGACGTTCTGTTTGACGAGTTGGTCGATCACCCCCTGTGGTGTCAGCTCCAATCGCGCGAGCCTAGGCCGATCGAATTCGAGATAGACGCGCTCTTCCTGCAGGCCGTAGAAAGTGATGCGCTCAATACCAGGCACGGTGTACAGGCGGTCGCGCATCTGCTTGAGCGCGACGCGCATCTCGCTCATGGAGTAACCTGGTGCAGTGACCGCAATCGAGGCAACCGCGACGCGGCCGAAGTCTTCGTCGACGAAAGGCCCCATCGTGCTCTGTGGTAAGGCATCCTTCGAATCGGCGACCTTGGCCCGGACGCGCTGCCAGATCGGTGCCAAGTCGGTGTAGCGGTCCCAGATCGTGACCTGGATCATGGCGCTGCCTGCGCGCACGGTGCTCGTCACGCGCTTGACCTCTGCCAGTTCGCGCAAGCGCTCCTCGA
The DNA here is from genome assembly GCF_001320345.1 of Pseudomonas sp. NBRC 111127. Lineage (NCBI taxonomy): Bacteria > Pseudomonadati > Pseudomonadota > Gammaproteobacteria > Pseudomonadales > Pseudomonadaceae > Pseudomonas > Pseudomonas sp. NBRC 111127. The sequence goes on from NZ_BCBD01000088.1 coordinate 22,361, forward strand.
TCGGCCGGGCAATGAGTTGCTCAACGCGTTCGGCGGGCAGCCCCGGGTTCAACGCCGTGACCATCGCATCGCGGACCGTGACAGTCGGCTCCTCCTGAGAAGGAAAATTCAGGAAGGTCGCGATGCCGGCGACGAAAATGATGAGCGCTACAAAGTAGGTAAGTCGACTGGCGCGCAGCGCCATCTCGGTGATCTTCATGATGAAGTAACCTGGTGGAT
>NZ_BCBD01000089.1:0-22468 GCF_001320345.1 Pseudomonas sp. NBRC 111127
AGGCGCATGACAAAGGTGGCACCTTCGACCTGGTGACCGAAGCCGAAGATGGCATTGGCGTGCTCTGGCGTGAAACAAGCCGCATGCTGGTACGTGGGCTGAAGCTGGATGGCCAGGCCGGCGGGCGGGCCGACGACGAACCGCCTGCCTTGCCCGAGGCCACCCGCTGGTATGCCGACAGTGACATCGGCCGGTGTTATGCCAAGGTGTGCGGGGACTACAACCCTATCCACCTGAGTGCGGTGAGTGCACGGTTGTTCGGCTTTCCCACGGCCATTGCCCATGGCATGTGGACAAAGGCCATGGCACTGGCCGCATTGCGCGGGCACCTGCCGCACAGCGGCTATGCCTTCGAGGTGGCTTTCCGCAAGCCGGTCAGGTTGCCCTCCGAAGTGGTGCTCAGTGCCAGCGAGGCGGGGCCTGCAGGAGTGCTGCGGCTGGATGGGCATGGGGGCATACTGCATATGCTCGGCCGCTGGGATCAGCTCTAGGGCTCATTGCCGGGACCTGGGGGCGCTACGCGGCGGCCCCTTGCTTTGCATCGGGCCAGGGCAGAAGCTATGCAGCATTTGGAGACCCCCGATGAACCTGCAAGAGCTTACCCAACGCCTGCACCAGATCCGTGACAACAACGACTGGCGTGGCTTTCACAGCCCAAAGAATCTGGCCATGGCCGCCAGCGTCGAAATGGCCGAGCTGGTCGAGATTTTCCAGTGGCTGAGCGAAGACGAATCGCGCCAACTGCCTGCCGACAAATTGGCCCACGCCGGGCAGGAAGTCGGTGACGTGGTGCTCTACCTGCTGCTGTTATGCAGTGAGCTGGGCCTGGACATGGACCAGGTGGTGCGGGCCAAGCTGGCCGACAGCGAGAGGCGTTTCGCTCGATGAACGACCGTCATTTCGATGAACTGGCCACCCGCTTCGCGGAAAAGATCTACGGCGGCGCCAAGGGCGCGATCCGCCTGGCCGTCTTGCAGGCCGACCTGGCCGAGGCGCTGCCTGATCGTCCGTTGCGTGTTCTGGATATCGGCGCCGGCCTGGGTCACATGGCCTTGTGGCTGGCCGAACGTGGCCACCAGGTGACCCTCGCAGAACCGGCTGCACCCATGCTTGACGGCGCCCAGGCCCGTTTTGCCGAAGCCGGCCAGACGGCCACCTTCGTCCAGGCCCCCTGGCAAGACCTGCTCGGCCAATTGAACGAGCCCTACGACCTGGTGCTGTGCCACGCTGTGCTGGAATGGCTGGCCGAACCCGAGAGCATCCTGCCCGTGCTGCACCAGCTCACCGCCACGGGTGGCTGGTTGTCGCTGGCGTTCTACAACCGCGACGCCCTGGTCTACCGCAACTTGCTCAAAGGCCATTTCCGCAAGCTGCGCAGCAACCGCCTGGAAGGTGAAAAGCAGAGCCTGACCCCTCAGAAACCGCTTGATCCACGCGAGCTCAAGGCGCACCTTGAACCCTTGTGGCAGGTGCAAAGTGAAAGCGGTGTGCGGGTGTTCCACGACTACATGCCCAAGGAGTTCCAGGCCAAGGCTGAACTGCTCGACCTGCTGGAGATGGAGCTGGCGTACCGCCGCCACCCTGGGTTCGCCGGGCTCGGGCGCTACCTGCACTGGGTCTGCCGCCCTCGCTGAGCGGCCTGCCGGGAGGAATACATGCCATACCGTCTGTTGTACCTGGCCCTGCTGCCGCTGGCCCTGGCTGGCTGCCAGAGCCCCAATCCGTATGTTGCCAGCAGCCGGCCGTTGCCCCCGGCGCCGGCACAGGCGGCCGCTACCTTCGACGCCAGTGCCTACCCGGCACCGGCACGCGATTACGGGCGCTACCGCAGCTGGAGCTGGCGTAATGGCCGGTTGCCCAGTGGCTCGGCGGGGGCCGACCCGGCGCCCCTGGCCGATGCCGTTGGTGGTGCCCTCGACCAGCATGGCCTGCGCCCGGCGCGGGGCGGCCCCGGCGACTTGCTGGTAAGCGCCGACATGCGCCTGGAGAGGCGCTTGCGGCAAGTGCGCGATTACGACACCTATGACCCTTACCCCTACGGCAGCGTGGGCTATGGCGGTTACCGCCATGACTACGGGGGCTATGCCAGCGTGCCAGTGGTGCGGACCTACGAGGTGCAGGTGATGGTGGTGCGCATCGACCTCTACGACGCCCGTACCGGCCAACCGGTATGGAGCGCCAGCGCCGAAAGCGGCAGCGACAAGGACTCGCCACGCGAACGCGAAAACGCCGTGCGCGATGCTGTGCACAAGGCGCTCAGCGGCTATCCTCCCAGTTAATAGCCAACGGAGAACCACCATGTTGCGCCGTCTCGTTCTACTGTCATTCGCGCTGGTATTGTCAGCCTGCTCGAGCACTAACGTTCAGCAGGATTTCGATGCCAGCCGCGACTTTGCCGCCTACCGCAGCTGGGCATGGCAGGAGCCAGGTTTGCAGTACCGCCCGGATGACCCTCGCATCAAGAGCGACCTGACCGAGCAGCGCATCCGTACGGCAGTGGCCGAGCAGCTCGACCAGCGCGGCCTGCGCCCGGTGCAGGGCGGCGCGCGGCCAGACCTGACCGTACGCACCTACCTGATCGTCGAGCAGCGCCAGCAACAGATCACCACCAATTACGACGGGGGCTGGGGTGGTTATTGGGGCGGGTACTGGGGTGGCCCCATGTATAACGAAACCCGCAGCGTCGATTACAAGGTGGCCACCATTCAGGTCGACCTTTTCGATGGCCGTGACGGCAAGCTGGTCTGGCGCGGCAGTGCCGAGCAGATCATGAACAACTACCCACCGGGCCCTGAAGAGCGTAACAGCGCCATTCAAAACACCGTGGCCAAAGTGCTGGGCAATTACCCGCCGGGTAGCCGGAAATAACCTTCAAAAGCAGCCAGGGGCTCAAGCGCAGCCCCGGTGACAGCTACGACAAAATCCGTTCCGACCACGCCTTTTTCGGTTGCAAGGCCTACTCGTGCGCACGTTCCGGTCTATCTTCAGTCAAGGAAACCTGACTGACCGGGTAGAAGTGTTCAACTTTTAGGAAGGGCGACCTGCCAATGCAAAGCATTGTTCTGCTGCTGTGGCTTGCCTTGTGCTCCGAACAGGATGTGCGTCAACGCCAGATCTCCAACCTGCTCACCCTGGGTGTGGCCAGCTGTGCCCTGCTCTGGCTGTTCGCCACTGGCCATAGCTGGATGGGGGCCGATGCCAGCGATGCCGGATGGGCGCTGGCCATCGTCATGCTGTTGACCCTGCCCGGCTATATGTACGGCCACTTCGGCGCCGATGATGTCAAGCTGATGGGCGCCCTGGCCTTGGCCAGCGGCACGCAATACGTGCTTGGCACGTTCATTGGCGCTGGGGTCAGCGTGCTGGTCTGGCTGCTGGCCCGTCGGCGTCTATGGCTGCTGCTCAACCCCAAGATCAAGAAGCGCCTGCAAGCCCTGACCGAGGAAATGGGCGACAAGCAGGCGTTCGTCCCCTATGTGCTCACCGGCTTTCTGCTGACAGCCGTATGGATCCAATAGCGATGCCTGTGGTCGGACAATGTGTACAGGGTTTGTACAGAATCGCCGTGTGCGACTACTTTTTACATTGCCAGAGCGTCTGGCCCGGGAGCAGGGCCGTATACGAACAGGGAGTTGATCGTGTCCAGACCAGTGAGTGAAGTGAAGGTATTGGTGGTCGACGACCAACCGGTCATTGTCGAGCAGCTATGTGAATACCTTGAAACCGCGGGTTACACCTGCGTACCCGCCTATTCCACCGACGAAGCCATTGAGCGGTATACGTCGGACCCTGCAGTCGGCCTCATCATCTGCGACCTCGAAATGCCCGAACGGGACGGCATCGAGCTGGTGCGCGCCTTGAAGGAGATCGACGGCAGCCAACGCATGTTCGAGGCCATCATGCTGACCGGCCGGGGGGAAAAACAGGACGTGATCCGCGCCCTGCGCGCAGGTTTTGCCGACTATTACCAGAAACCCATGGACCTTGAGGAACTGCTCGAAGGTGTTCGCCAGCAGGAGCAGGCCTTGCTCGAGCGCCAGCGCAACCTCCGCAACCTGGGCGGCTTGAACCAGCGTTTGCAAGAGTTGGCCGAGTCTGTGGACGAGCTTTATCAGGAGCTGGAGAAAGCCCGCGGCCAAGGCGCCCATCGGCGTGCCACGGATGCTGAAGAAAGCGAGAGCGAGCTACCCGCAGCGTTCGAGAAACTGTCGCCCCGCCAGTTGGAGGTCGCGCGGCTGGTGAGCAAGGGCAAGACCAATTACCAGATTGCCTGTGAACTGGGGATCACCGAGAACACCGTCAAACTGTACGTGTCGCAGGTGCTGCGGTTGACACATATGCATAACCGTACCCAATTGGCGCTGGCGCTGACGCCCAGCTCATCGCCAGTGCATCAACGCTTCACTACCCACTGACCGGCGGCCTGCTGTACCCGGGGCGTATTACCGCCCCAAATTGCCGTCGGGCACCTACTCACTGACCTGAAACGCCACCCGGGCAGTCGCACCGCTTTCATCCAGGGCGCTGAGTTCGGCCTGGCCAACCTGGGGCAAACGCAGCAGCAGGCTGTCCTGCCCCTGGGTCTCCCCCAGCGGCTGGCCATTGAGGAACCACCAACGCCGGCCGCCGCCCCCCAGGGCCGAAACATGCAACTGCAAAGGCTCGCTGCTGGTGGCCGGCCGGCGCAGATTGTCGCCCGGGCGCACCCCCACGATCGACAGCGGTGGTGCGCTGGCCGGTACCTGTGGCGGGCAGTTTGGGTCGATGGCCGGCAACCGTGCGGCACGCCGCTCCATCCGCGGTAGCCAGGGCTCCAGCGGTGCCGGCCACAGGGCAATATCGCGGGCCGTGGCGCCTGGGCAACTCCCATCCACACGCAAGCCATGCGGGTTGACCCACACCGTCTCGCGCAAGCCCAGGCCCAGCGGCTGGTCGGCGGCCTGCAAGGTTGGCGGCGTGGTGCCGTCCAAGGTCCAGGCAAACCGCTGGCGCCGGCAGTTACTGTCCTGCCTGGCCATGGGCTGGCCAAGCGGCCAACAGATCGCGGCCACGCCGACACTGGCGGGCACCGGCAAGACTGGCACGCTGATACCCCGCTGGCTGTCGCGATTGCTCAACAGGTCGTGCACCTGCAACATCAGGGGGGCGGCCGACGCCAGGCCGAACTGCCCTGCTACCGGCGTACCGTCTGGGCGACCGATCCACACACCAATCAGGTAGCGCGGGCCCACGCCGATCGACCAGGCATCGCGAAAGCCATAGCTGGTGCCGGTCTTCCAGGCCAGTTGCGGGCGCTGCACCAGTTCGGCATGCGGGTCGCGGTCGGGGCGTGCCTGGCCGCTGAGAATACGCCGCACGATCCACGCTGCACCCGGCGACAACAGACGCCGCTCGAGCAGCGGGTCCTGCGGCTGCAGGCGTACCTGCGCGCTGTTGCCGCCCCGGGCAAACGCGGCGTAGCCGCCAACCAGGTCTTCCAGGCGGCTGCCGGCGCCGCCCAGGATCAGCGACAGGTTGGGCTCTGCCAAAGGCGGCAGTGCCAGTGGCATACCCGCCATACGCAGTTGCGCGGCAAAGCGCTTGGGGCCGTAGGCTTCCAGCAGCTGCACTGCCGGCAGGTTCAGCGACAACGCCAACGCCGAGCTGGCCGACACCGGGCCGCTGAAACCCATGGAGAAATTGCCGGGCCGGTAGTCGCCGTAGCGTCGCGGTACATCCTGCAGCAGCGATTCGGAATGGATCAGGCCGTCGTCCAATGCCATGCCGTACAGGAAAGGCTTGAGCGTAGAGCCGGGCGAGCGCAGCGAACGCACCATGTCGACATGGCCAAAGCGGCGCTCGTCGGCCAGGTCGATCGACCCCAGGTAGGCACGCACGGCCATGGTCTGTGCTTCGACCACCAGAATGGCGGCAGAGGTGCGCTCTGGCAGCCGTGCGCGCCAGCCCAGCAGCAAGTCTTCGAGGCGCCGTTGCAAGGCGGCATCGAGCGTGGTGCGGATCAGCGGTGGGCTATTGGCGCTGTTCAAACGCCGCGCCAGCAATGGCGCCAGCGCTGGCTCTTGCCGTGGGGCCAGGACCAGCGGTTCTTCGGCAGCTTCACGAATTTGCCGTGCCGGCCACACCTGATACTCCGCCAGGCGTTGCAGTACCTTGTCGCGTGCGCGCTGTGCCCGCTCGGGGTGGCGGTCGGGGCGCAGGCGGCTGGGTGCCTGCGGCAACACCGCCAGCAACGCGGCTTCGGCCGGGGTCAGGTGCCGCGGCGACTTGCCCAGGTAGGCCCAACTGGCTGCGGCCACCCCCTGCAAGGTACCGCCGAACGGCGCGCGGTTCAGGTAGATTTGCAGGATCTCGCGCTTGGACAGGTGCCATTCCAGTTGCAACGTGCGCCACAGCTGGCGCAGTTTGCCAGCCAGGGTGCGGTCGTGCGGGTCGAGCAGGCGGGCCACCTGCATCGACAGCGTGCTGCCGCCCGACACCACTCGCCCACCGCGCAGGTTCAGCCAGGCAGCACGGGCCAGCGCCAGCGGGTTGACCCCGGGGTGGTGATAGAACCAGCGGTCTTCGTAGGTCAACAACGCCTGCAGATACAGCGGTGAAACCTCATCAGGGCTGACCGGGTAACGCCACACGCCATCAGTATCGGCAAACCGCCATAACGGGGTGCCATCCTCGGCCAGCACTACCCGCGCCAGGTCGTCACCCGGCATGGGCAGGGGCCAGATGCGGTCTGCCAGCCACAACAGGCCAGCCAGCAACAGCAGGCCGAGCAGCACGGCGCGCAACAACCTGCCCGCACGGCTGCGTGGCCGCGCTAAGCTTGGCATCGGGAACTGACCTGGCCAGGTAATGGCCAAAGGCTTTGGGACGGCAAACTCGCCGGCTCGTTCATCAGGAAGCAACTATGCATGTAGAAGGTTTTTTCGAGTGGCTGGGCCAGGCACTGGGATCGTTGATTCGCTTCATCGTCGACGCATTGAGCGGGCTGTTCAACCTGCTGGCCAATGCCGGTGGCAATTTCATCGACGGCCTGGCGCGCACCTTGGGCATGGACACCTCGCTGGTCAGCATCCTGGCCCTGATCGTCGGCCTGATGCTGCTGTACTCGGCCATCCGCGCATTCATGCGTGCGTCGATCATCCTTGGGATCATCTGGCTGGTGCTGGGGTTGTGGGTAATGAGCTGGGTGATCCACTGAGCCATCCCGGGGGCCGCCCGGGAAGCCGCACGGCGGCCCGATCGCCAGCAAGCCGGCTGCCACGGTGACCGCAGCGGCATCAAAGCCAGGTGCAGCACCTGGCTTGCCAGCATGAGGCCGGTAACAGCAGCACAAGCCTAGCGGGCTTTTACCGTCATCTCGCCTTGCCCATCACCCACCGCCTGCAGGTTCGGCCGATACATCGACTCAACCTGCGGCGGCGGTACGCGGTAGGTGCCCGGGGTCACCGCCCGCGCCAGGTACAACAGGTGCGTGGTGCCATAACCGTCGAGCTTGAGCGCCGCCACGTAGCGGTCGTCACGGTACTCCTGATGCACCACGCTGGCGTTCTGCATCGATTCGCGCCATTCCTTCACCGCACTGCTGGCGTTGTCCAGGCTGGCGGCACTTTGCGCCAGGTTCTGGTTCTCCAGCTCCAGGCCAGCCGGCAGCAGGTCCACTACCAGCGCATCGGGCACGCGGTCCTGGGCCTTGAGCGCCAGGTGCACCAGGACCAGATCGCCACTGCGCAGGTTGTGCAGGTCCAGTGGCTGGCCATTCATGCCCAGGTATTCGCGGCGGATCTGCATGCCGTTACCGCCGGCGGCAGGCGCCTGGCGCGGGTAGCCAGACAATGTCAGTTGCTGGTAGAGCGTCGCGCTGCCTTCATTCTGCACGCTCAGCGGCGAGGCCAGCAGCGGGCCATCCAGCTTCATGCCAGACTCGGCGTTGTTCAATTCGCGTACTTCGCCGGCACTGTCCAGGCGCGCCTGCCACTGGCCCTCGGGCTTGCCCAGCAGGCCACGGCCGGCGAGGAACAAGGCATTACGCTCCTGGGTCGACAGCCAGCGGTTGGCCGCCAGTTCATCCGACAGGGCAAACAGACGCTGGTCGACCTGGTTGGTGGCCAGGTTGCTTTCCTGCAGCAGCGCCAGGATCAGCGCCTGATCACGCAGCGGGCTGCCATAGTCAGCCATCCACCCCTTGCTGCGGCTGATGCCAAGCCCGGCTTGCAGGGCTTGCTGGGCACGCGGTTTGTCGCCCATCTTGTCCAGTGCCACCGCCAGCTGCACCAGCGGCAGCCCAGAGCGGGCATCGGCCCGGCGCTCGAACAAACCGCGCAACGCGCCCAGCGGCGCTTGCTGGCTGCGCGCGAGCACCAGCGCGGCATAGGCCTGCACGGCGAAGCGGGTATGTTCGGCGTTTTCGCTGTAGTCGACCTCGATCAAGTTGCGCTCCTGCAGGTAGCGCAGCAGGCGCTCGCTGGCCTTCTTCAGCGCTTCGGCCGGTACCCCATAACCTTGGTCGCGGGCCCGCAGGAGGAAGTCGGTGACATAGGCGGTCAGCCAGTATTCCTCCTCGCTGTCCGAACTCCACAAGCCAAAGCTGCCGTTGTAGCGCTGCATGCCCAGCAGGTGCTCGATGCCCATCTCGATCTTGCGCTTGCGCACATCTGCCGGCTCACCCTTGATGCCCAGGCGTTTGAGGCTTTGGGCATCGGCATACAGCGACGGGTAAAGGCCGCTGGTGGTCTGCTCCAGGCAACCGTACGGGTACGCCTCCAGCGCGCGGATCTGCTCGGCCAGGTTGAGCGGTGGCCGGCTCGACAAGGCCAGGCTGGCCTCCAGGCCCGCCGGTTCGAAGGCGGCCAGGTCTGCTTCGGGCAGCGTCCATGGCTGGTCCTTCAAGGCCACGCGGTAGTGCTTGAGCATCGCCGGGTAGGCCGGGCGCACGCCCAGCGCCCACTCGCGCTCGAAGGCGGTGCTTGGCTCGTTGGGCAGTTGCAACCCGGTGACACGCACCCGGACCTTGCCCTGCCCCAGGCCGCCCTGGGCCTGCACTGGAATCAGCAGCGTCGAGCGCTGGCCTTCGGCCAGGGCCACGGTATGCAAGGCATTGGCGGCCAGGCTCAGTTGCCCTTCGCTGCTGACTTCAACCTGCAACTGCTGGGCCCGGCCCGACAAGTTGGCCAAGTCCAGGGCCAGGTTGGTGCGGTCGCCGCCGGCGAGGAAACGCGGTGCCGACAGCTCGGCGATCAGCGGCGCAGCGACTACCGTCTTGCCTTCGGCCATGCCGAAGTGGTCGTCGGTCCAGGCTTGGGCCATCAGGCGCAGTTCACCATTGAAGTCGGGGATATCGACCGTTACCTGGCCCTGGCCGTTGTCATCCAGGGTAACCGGCACGCTTTGCTGGGCGACGATGGTCACCGTGGTGTTGGGGCGCTTGCCCCCCTTGGCCATGGCCGCGTCACCGCCGAATGCCAGGCTGGCCAGGCGGCCTTGCCCGGCCTCGATCAACTGGCCGTAGATGTCCAGTTGGTCGGCACCGTAGGCCTTGCGCCCGAACAGGCTGGCGAACGGGTCGGGGGTCTTGAAGTCGGTGATATTGAGGATACCTACGTCCACTGCCGACACCAGCACATGCACTTGCCGCGGCACACTGCCGTCGGCGTTGGCGGCCTTCACGTTCACCGTCAGCGGCTGTTTGGGGCGCATTTTCTCGGGGGCTTGCAGGCTCACCGCCAGCTTGCGGCCGGCACGGTCCAGCGGCAGGTGCAGCACACCGACCGAACGCTTGGGCGTGGCATTGGCCTTGCGCTCACCAGGGCGGATTACCAGCGCACTGATGTACAGGTCATGGCGGGCCCAGGCCTTGTCCAGTTGCACGTCGAACGTCTTGCCCTCGGCGGGCACGTCGATTTCCTGCCACCACAGCGGGCCGTCACTGGACTCGATCATCAGGTAACCGCTGCCCGCAGCCGGCGGGGTCACGGTGACTTTGGCCGTGGCGCCATCAGCATAGGCCGGCTTGTCCAGCGCCAGTTTGACCTGGTCGGGGCGTACGGCACCGCCTTCGGCGTTGTCCTGGGCACGGTAACCGGCCCAGAAGCGCTCGCTGGACACCAAGCCGGTCTGCGGGTCTTCCACCTCGACCCGGTAAGGGCCCCATTCCACCTGGAAGCTCAGCTTGGCCGTGGAGCCGGCCTTGACGCTGACCGTCTCTTCGCTCTGGGTCAGGAACTTCTCGTTGTAGGCATAGCTCCAGCCATCGCTTTGCGAGTAGTTCCAGTAGTAATCACGGCGCTCACGCACCAGGCGCACCTTGAGGTCGTTGGCCGCCAGCTTGTTGCCGTCGTGGTCGGCCACCAGTACCTCGAACTCCACCGGCCCGTCGCTATCGGTTTCCTCACCGTCAAACAGGCCGCGCAAGCCTGGCAGGCGCTCGCCCGGCCAGATCGGCTGTTCCAGGCGCCGGGTGATCGGCCGGCCGCCGGACTCCTGCAAGCTGGCCTGCACGGTCAGCTGCAACGGCGAGCGGGCCTCTGCCCAGCGGCTTTCGATATCGACCACGGCCTTGCCCGCCTGGTCGAGGGTGACTTCATCCAGCTCCAGGTCCTGGTTCAGTTCGGTTTCGGTGACCGAGCCGAACTGGTAACCCGGCAACGCCGGCACCGCCTCGCGCAAGGGGCGCACGTAGGCTTGGCCACTCAGGCGGTTGCCGGCCGCCGGAGCGCCGTACAGGTAACGGCCAGTGACCTGGATGCGCGCGTTTTCATCCGGTGACAGTGGCTGGCTGCTGCCCTTGAGCTCCAGCGCAAGGCGCTCGGGCAGGAAGTCTTCAACCAGGAATTCGTAGACCTGCTGGCGCCCACCGCCGAGGTCGAGCAACAGCTGCCAGCGACCGGTGGGGGCCTCGCTGGCCAGCTGCAACTGGTACTGGAACAGGCCATTGGCATCGGCCTCCCAGACGAACTTGCGGCTGACCTGTTCATCCGGGCGGCGCACTTCCACATTCACCGGTTGGGCCTTGACGGGCTTGCCGTCCTGGTCACGCAGCAGGCCGTTGAGCAGCACCGTTTCGCCTGGGCGATACAGGTCGCGCGGGCCGAAGATGAACAACTGCAAGGGGTTGGCCTGGGGCCCGGTGATGTCGAACTCGGCGAGGTCCAGCGCGGCCGTGTTCAAGCGCAGCAGCGTGGTGTGCACACCCTGGGTGGCGATCAGGGTGTCGGCCTTGGGCGTGATCGGCAACTGGGCGTGGCCCTTGCCATCGGTGGCGGCCTGGGCCAGCAGCTTGCCCTTGTCGTCATGGATTTCCAGGTTGACGCCGCTCATGGCCTTGCCGCCTTCCAATGCCTGGGCGAATACGTCCAGGCGGTCACGGTAGCGGTGCGCGGAAACCCCAATGTCGCTGAGGGTGAACAGGGTGGCCGGCTGCGAGTAATCGTAGGTGCCGGAGGCACGCATCACCGCCAGGTACACGCCAGGCGCCTGCAGTGGCTTGATGCCAGCGATGGGCAGCAGCACGGTCTCGCGCGTGTTGCGTGCCGGGTTCAGGTCGAAGCGGCCGCTGTAGACCAGTTCGGCCATGTCCAGGGTTTCCTTGGACTGGTAGTAGTACAGGCTGCTGTTGCGCCCCCAGCTGGCCAGGAAGTTCGAGAGCATCTCCGGCTTGACCCGGAAGAACTCGACATCGACCTTGTCGACGTTCAGGGCGATCACCGGCAGGCCCTCTGCCAGGCGTGTGGGCAGCAGCGAACCGCGGCTGGCGAAGCCGATGGTCGGCTGCATGTCGCGGGTTTCCAGGCGGGTCACCGACTCACTGGCCAGTTGCTCGCCGTTCACCGCCAGCAGGCCTTTGTCCACGGTCAGCACCAGCTTGCGCTGGGGTTCGAGGTGGCGCAGGCGCAGCTCCATCTGGTTGTCGGAGAGCTCCCAGGCGCCATCGAGCTTGCCTTTGACGGTATCGACCAGGTGCACTTTGGTGGCGAAGTCCTGCTTGGCATCCAGCGGGGCAGAGAAGCTGATCGACAGCGTCGCGGCGCCGTCGAGCTGCACTTCGGAAACGTCGAGCACAGCCAGCTCGCGGCCTGCATAGCGCTTGGCGAGCACGGCAGGGTCTTCGCGTTTGGCAGCGGGGGCCTCGGCGGGCGCGGTGGCTGCCGGCTTCTCGGCCGGCGCCGGTTTGTCCGGCGTGGAAGAGTCACAGGCACTGAGCAAGGCCAGCGCGCAGGCCAGCAACAATCCTTTGTTGAACATGGAGTAGGAACTCTTTGGCAGCGGGTACTTGAGGGCCGCAATTATAGCTGGCCGGAATCATGTTCGCGCGGTTTGCTTGCCTGGCCGTTACACTGTGCCCATTCAGAATAGCCCACAAAGGCCTGCGTACGCCGATCAATGTGGGAGCGGCCTTGTGTCGCGATTGGGCTGCGCAGCAGCCCCAGATTCCCAAGGACCGCAATGACTGCACTGACCGCCGACTGGCGCCACCGCCCCACCCACCACAAGGTCTGGGCGCTGGCCGCGCCGATGATCCTGTCCAACATCTCCGTGCCCTTGGTAGCCCTGGTCGACAGCACCGTCATCGGCCACCTGCCCCACGCCCACCAGTTGGGCGCAGTGGCCGTGGGCGCCACGTTGTTCACGTTCATGGTCGGCCTCATGGGCTTCCTGCGCATGGGGTCCACTGGTTTCGCCGCCCAGGCCGCCGGGCGGCGCGACGGCGCGGCGTTGCGCCAGGTGCTGGTTCAAGGGCTGCTGCTGGCGGTCGGCTTTGCCCTGTTGCTTGGCCTGCTGGCCATTCCCTTCAGCCAGTTGGCACTGCATGCGATGCAACCCAGCGACGCGTTGCAGCAAGCCACCGAAGACTTCTTCCACACCCGCCTGCTCGGGCTGCCTGCGGCGCTGGCCAGCTATGCCCTGGTCGGCTGGTTCCTTGGCACGCAGAACGCCCGCGCGCCGCTGGCGATCCTGCTGACGACCAACGTGCTGAACATCGCGCTGAACCTGTGGTTCGTACTGGGCCTGGACTGGGGTGTGCTGGGTTCAGCGCGGGCCTCGGTGATTGCCGAGTGGAGTGCCGCCCTGCTTGGCCTGGCCCTGACCCGCCCGGCGCTGCGCGCCTACCCAGGGCAGGTCGCATGGGCAGCACTGAAGCACTGGCAGGCCTGGCGACCGTTGCTGGCCGTGAACCGCGACATTTTCCTGCGCAGCCTGGCGCTGCAGTTGGTGTTCCTGCTGATCACCCTGCAAGGCGCACGCCTGGGCGAGGCGACCGTAGCGGCCAATGCATTGCTGCTCAATGGCCTGCTGCTGACCGCCTATGCGCTGGATGGGCTGGCGCATGCGGTGGAGGCACTGTGCGGCCACGCCATCGGTGCCGGTGATCGCCTCACCTTGCGCCGCTCGCTGGTGGTGGCCTGTGGTTGGTCACTGATCACCAGTCTCGGGTTTGCCGGGATGTTCCTGCTGGGTGGGCACCTGTTCATCGATCTGCAGACCGACATCGACAGCGTCCGCGCAGCGGCTTACCCGTACTTGCCTTACCTGGCGTTGCTGCCATTGATTGCGGTGTGGAGCTACTTGCTGGACGGTTTGTTCATAGGCGCCACCCGCGCGCGGGAGATGCGCAATGCGATGCTGGTTTCGGTGCTGATTGCGCTGCCGGTGGCGGTGGCCATGAGCGGGTTTGGCAACCATGGTTTGTGGTTGGCGTTTCTCGGGTTCATGGGGTTGCGGGCGGTGACGTTGGGGTGGGTGGGGTGGCGGTTGCAGCACAGAGACGAGTGGATTCGATAATGCCGGCGATCGCGGCCTGGTTTCCCGGTTCCCTGTGGGAGCGGCCTTGCGTCGCGAAATGAGGGCAAAGCCCTCACCTGCGACCTCACAGCCAAACACAATCCCAATGGGGGTACTCACCAGCGCGCCGCACCAGGCCAGCCCGAATGGGGTTGGCGATGATATAGCGGGCAACCGCTCGCACATCCTCCTCGCGTCGGAGCGCCCGATCATGAAAGCCGGTTTGCCAGATATGCCGTCTTTGAGCACCGACCTTGAACAGGGCACAGCTGCTTCTGGACTTGAACTCGCACATCAGCCTACCCAGGCTCGACGGCCCCAACTCGATAAGCCAGTGAAGGTGGTCCGGCATCAACACCCAAGCCAGCGACCGACACACCCTGCTCTCTTCGCTGAGCCGCAGGTGCTGGATAACCGTTCTGGCGTATCGGAAGTCTTTGAACAATGGCGTTCGATTTCGAGTCGTGGTGGTGAGCAGATAGAGGCGCCCGGGCTCGGACACTCGGCCACTGCGTAAACGATGGGAGCTTGGACCTTCCATGTCGTCCTCCTTTGAACATTGCTATCAAAGGTAGCGGCGCTGGTGCGGCGGGCGAGGACAGGATTTTTACCGGGTATGACGCCGGTGAGGGCTGCGCCCTCAAATCGCGACGCAAGGCCGCTCCCACAAAAACACGCAATCCATGCCGTTTTTGCGGGGCGGCCCTGGCATTTACGACGACAGGTACGACGACCGGGTCAAACCAAGCCGCAAGGCATCCAGATACTGCGTGCGCTCACGGGCCGTGATCTTGGCGCTGGCAACCTTGTCGCGGTAGTGGGTCATCAACTCTTCGGGCGACAGGTGCACGTAGCGCAGCATGTCCTCGATGGTGTCGTGGGTCTCGATGCCGGCGTGGTACACGCTGCCATCGGCGTTCTGGTAGATGTTCACCGAGTCGGTGTCACCAAACAGGTTGTGCATGTCACCCAGAATTTCCTGGTACGCACCGACCAGGAACACGCCCAACAGGTAATCCTCGCCCTCCTGCACCGCATGCACCGGCATGCTGGTCTCGATGCTCTGCTCGTCGACGTACTGGTTGATCTTGCCGTCGGAGTCGCAGGTCAGGTCCTGCAATACCGCACGCCGCAGGGGTTCTTCGTCCAGGCGGTGCAGCGGGATGATCGGCAGTACCTGGCCAATGGCCCAGGTGTCCGGCAGGCTCTGGAACACCGAGAAGTTGCAGATGTACTTGTCGGCAAGCTTGTCGTTCAGTTCGTCCAGTACCTGACGGTGCGAACGCTGGCGCGCCTTCAACGAGTTGTGCAGACGGCGGCAGACCGCAAAGTAGCACTGCTCGGCCAGGGCCTTCTCGCTCAGGGTGAGCTTGCCATCGGCATACTGCGCAGCCACGTCACCCATGTAGTGGGTGGCACGCCAGTAGGTTTCGGTCACCATCTCGATGTCGGTCGGGCCAAGCAGGTCGACCAGCCACTGCACGGTCTCGGGCAAGGCTTCCTTGTTCTCGATGGTCGGAACCTGGTCGTTGTGCTTCTCGACGTCGGTCACCTGGATCACCAGCATGGCGTGGTGCGCGGTCAGCGAACGGCCGCTCTCGGAGAAGATGTGCGGGTGCGGCAGGCCCTGCGCATCGCAGAACTCCTTGAGCATGCCCACCACCACGCCGGCGTAGTCGTCCATGTCGTAGTTGATCGAACTGGCATTGCGCGAGTGGGTACCGTCGTAATCGACACCCAGGCCGCCACCCACATCGATGTGGTCCACCGGCAGGCCCAGCGCACGCAACTCACCGTAGTAACGGATGGCTTCCTTGAAGCCGTGCTGGTAGTCGGCCAGGTTGGCGATCTGCGACCCCATGTGGAAGTGCAGCAGGCGGATACCCTGGTCCAACCCGGCATCGCGGAAACGCTGGACAACAGACAGCAACTGCGCGGCCGACAACCCGAACTTGGACTTTTCACCCCCGGTGTCGGCCCACTTGCTCGAAGCCAGCGAAGACAGGCGTACGCGCAGACCAACCTGGGGTTTGACCTTGAGCTCGGCGGCCTCTTCGATCACCAGGGCCACTTCCGACTCTTTCTCGATGACGATGAACACATTGTGGCCGAGCTTCTGGCCCATCAGCGCCAGGCGGATGAATTCACGGTCCTTGTAGCCGTTGCAGACAATGGTGCCGCCTTTGGGCGCCAGCGCCAGCACCGCCAGCAGTTCGGGCTTGGAGCCGGCCTCCAGGCCGATCGACACGTTCTGCGTGGCGATGATGTTCTCCACCACCGCTTCCTGCTGGTTGACCTTGATCGGGTACAGCGCGGTGTACTGGCTCTGGTACTCCAGGCGCGCGATATTGGCGTCGAAAGCGCCGGTCAGCTGGCGAACGCGGTCCTGCAGAATGTCGGGGAAGCGCACCAGCAAGGGCAACGACAAGCCGCTCTGGCGCAGTTCGTCGACCTGTTCGAACAGGTCGATCGGCGCGCTGTTCGGGCCGTTGGGGCGCACTTCGACGCGCCCGGCCTCATTGATGGCGAAATAACCAGCGCCCCAATGGCGGATGCCATAAACACTGCGGCTGTCGGCCACGGTCCATTGGCTACCATCGTCTTTGCGTGTGCGTCGTACGGACATTCAAGTCCCCTATAGATAAGTCGAAGACACTGCCCTGCATGCTGGCGGGCGCAGTGTAAAAGCCGAAAATGACGATTCGTCCGTGCCCCAGGGTAGACCCTGGCCACGGCAACGAGTTTAGAAAGCACTGGGCAAAAATGCGCGCCGGCTCAGCCGCCGGACTTTTTCGCCTTGAAGCCCTGCTTGATCAGCTCGGCGATCAGCAGCTCGACATGGTCGCCCTGGATTTCGATGACCCCATCCTTCAACGCGCCACCGGTACCGCAACGGCGCTTCAGGGTGGTGGCCAGCTCCTTGAGCTGATCGGGCGGCAACGGCACACCGGTAACGGTGGTCACGGTCTTGCCGCCGCGGCCTTTGCTTTCACGGCGCACACGGGCAATGCCATCGCCTTCGGGGATGACCTGCTGCTTGCAGGTACAGGCATCCACCGGTTGGCCACAGTCGGGGCAATGCCGACCGGCGTCGGTGGAGTAAACGAGACCGCCAAGGGCGGCGAAGGAAGAAGCTTTCTTGGCCACTTTTGTTCCTCGGTGCAGAGGACAAAAACTGGTCGTACCTTGGGGATGAGGCCGACCGCGAAGCCCCACTCTGGCAGGGGCGGCGCTACTGCTGCAAGACATGCGGCAGCCCGAAAAGGGCGCGCAGTGTAACGATAAATGCGGCGATTGCTAAGTACAGGATTGCGGCATTTTGCGAATGTTTTGCGACTACCCGGGAACTGGGGCTGCTTTGCAGCCCTGTCGCGACGCAAGGCCGTTCCCACAAGGTCCTGCATACGCCGATCGATGTGGGAGCGGCCTTGCGTCGCGAAAGGACCGCAAAGCGGTCCCCACGTCATCCCAGGCTGGCTTTGTAGCGCTGCAACGCCGCCAGCGAATCCGGGCAATACGGCTTCATCAGGCTTTCTTCCTCGGCCTGCGCCAGGCCAATGAACCGCGCCTCGATCACCTCTTCCGGCTGCAACCGCAGCGGCGCATCCGACACCGCCGAATACACCGCACACCACAAACGGTTATCGGGCTGGTCAAAGTAGAACCGCTCATGAAACCGCAGCGCCGCGCCTTCAATGCCCAGCTCCTCGGCCAGTTCACGCGCCGCCGACTCGGCATACCCTTCGCCGGCCGTGACCATGCCACCCGCCGCCACATCCCAGTACCCTGGGTACAGCGCCTTGCTCAAGGTACGCCGGTGCACACATAACTCACCAGCACTGTTGAACAGCAGAATGAACGTGCAGCGGCCGATCAGGCCGCGCTCACGCAGCTCGGCGCGGGGCAAGGCGCCCAGCACCTGGTCGGCTTCGTCGACCCAGGTGACCAGTTCACGGTCGGAAGCCGCCCGGTGGGCGGCCTCGTTGGCGCTGATGGCCATGCTCAACCCTGCGACAGCAACTGGCGCAGGTCGATGACCGCCGCGTTGGCCCGGGAAATGTAGTTGGCCATGACCAGCGAGTGGTTGGCCCACATGCCGAAGCCGCTGCCGTTGAGCACCATCGGGCTCCACAGCGGCTCTTGCGAGGCTTCCAGCTCACGAATGATCTGCCGCACGCTGACCGTGGCATTCTTTTTCGCCAGTACATCGGCAAAGTCGACCTCGATGGCACGCAGCAAGTGCGACAGCGCCCAGGCCTGGCCACGGGCCTCGTAGAACACGTTGTCGATCTGCAGCCATGGGGTTTCCACCAGCTCTTCGTCCACTTGCGGCGCCTGGCCGGCAACCACCGACTCGGTCTTCAGCGTGGTGTTGAGCTTGACCCGGCCAACGCTGGCCGACAGGCGCTGCGACAGCGAACCCAGGCGGGTGGCGACGTCACCCAGCCAGTTGTTCAGGTTGTCGGCACGGGTATAGAAGATCGCGCCCTTGTCGCCAGCAGCCAGACGGGTCTGGTAGCGCGACAGCGACTTGATGCCCTCTTCGAACTCCGACTCGCTCGAGGGCAGGATCCAGCTCTTGTTGTCGAAGTTGAAGCGCGGCTCGGCCTTGGCCAGGTCGGCGTCTTCGGTAGATTGCGACTGCGAACGGGCGAAGTCCTTGCGCAAGGCGCGGGACAGGTCGCGCACCTGCACCAGCACGCCGTACTCCCAGCTCGGCATGTTGTCCATCCACAGCCCAGGCGGGAAGCGGTCGTTGGAAATGTAACCGCCCGGCTTGTTCAGCAGGGTGCCGGCCACGGTCTTGAGGGTTTCCACGGTGGTGTAGCCAATCACCATCTGCTGGCCATTGCGCTCGGCAGCAGCCTGGGCATTCTGCTGCACCGGGAACAGCGCAGGTTCCTGGCTCCAGTACCAGCCCAGGCCGATGCACACCAGCAGATACAACCCGATCAGGGTTCCCAGGGCTCGGCTCCAAAGGCCGCCAAGGTAGCTACGGGCGGCAGCGCCGCGGCCGTCGACACGCTCACGGGGCTCGGCTTTGGCCTCGCGGTTTTTCCAATCCAGCATGGCTTTGTCCTTAATCAGTCACGACGGTTCAGGGGCTTTGACCACAGGCCTGCGCCAGGGTGCCACGGCAAGCCCGCGTGGCAGCACTATAAAGCAGACACCGCCTTACGCATAAGCGACCAATCGGTCGGTAACTGAATATTCGTTCAGAACGCAATGTTGATGCAGGGCACTCATGCGAGGGAAAAGAACTGCTAGCATAGAGCCATCATTGCCCCTGCATATCCCAACCTACAAGTAGCCAGGTCATGAGCCAAGCCGTCGAGCCAAGCCCGCTGTGCCCCGACCCGCAACTGTCGCGTAGCGGCCTGCGCAAGGACGACTCCCTTGACGAGGTGCTGGTGCCCCTGCGCAAGCCGGTGTACATCCTGTTGCAGGACCACGAGCGGGCCCTGCGCCTGGCCCAGCAACTGGAATTCTTCGGGCTGCTGGTGCAGGCGCTGCCCAACGCTGCCGCGTTTCTGGCTTCGGTCGGCGAATACCCGCCTGCGGCCATCATCATGGATGTCGACTTCACCGGCAGCGGCCAGGGCCTGCTCCTGGCCGCCCAGGTACAACACGGCCTGGCGCAGAGCATTCCGCTGCTGTTCTTCAGCCACCACGAAGCTGACACACCGACGCGCCTGGCTGCCGTGCGCGCCGGTGGGCAGGACTTTCTGACCGGCAGCCTGGAGGCATCCAGCCTGCTGGAAAAGGTCGAATTGCTGACCAACGCCGGCCCGCACGACCCATTGCGAGTGCTGATCATCGACGATTCACGCACCCAGGCACTGCACACCGAACGGGTGCTGGCCAGCGCCGGCATGGTGACCCGCAGCCTGACCGACCCGATCCGCACCATGGCCGAGCTGGCCGACTTTCAGCCCGACCTGATCATTCTCGACCTGTACATGCCGGCTTGCACCGGCCCGGAACTGGCCAAGGTGATCCGCCACAGTGACCGCTATGTGAGCGTGCCGATCATCTACCTGTCCGCCGAAGACGACCTGGACAAGCAACTGGACGCCATGAGCGAAGGCGGCGATGACTTCCTGACCAAGCCGTTTCGCTCGCGCCACCTGATCACCACCGTGCGCAACCGTGCGGCCCGCGCGCGGCACCTGAAGGCACGCATGGTGCGTGACAGCCTGACCGGGCTGTACAACCACACCCATATTCTGCAATTGCTTGAGGACTGCAGCTTCCGCGCCCGCCGTGAGCAGCAGCCGTTGAGTTTCGCCATGCTCGACATCGACCACTTCAAGAAGATCAACGACCGCCACGGCCACCCCATGGGGGACCGGGTAATCAAGAGCCTGGCGCTGTTCCTCAAGCAGCGCCTGCGCAAGAGCGACTTCATTGGCCGTTACGGCGGCGAGGAATTCGCCATCGTCATGCCCAATACCGCGTTGGAGGCGGCCTACAAAGTGCTAGACGAGATTCGTCGGCGCTTTGCCGAGATCATCTACCCGGCGCAGCCGCAGGATCTGCAGTGCACCTTCAGTGCCGGGGTGGTGCAGATGGATGAGGGGCTGGACGCGTTGACCATGGCCAGCGCGGCGGATGAAGCCCTGTACCGCGCCAAGCATGCCGGGCGTAACTGTGTAGTAAGGGTAGAGCGCTGAAACGGCCCTGCCTGCGAGGAATCAGTAGCGCCATCAGATAGGGGCACTCTGCCACTTTTTTTCTGACGCCAAGCCCTCGGCGTCATCATCCGGTCACACAATCGCCATAACTTCAGCCGCCTACCCCCACTCCCCTCCGCAGGAAGTTCGCGGCTATGCGCCTGAAGTGGCTGACCAATTTCAATACGCTGTTGCTGGTGACTGTGTGTTTCACCCTGGCCGCTACCCTGTGGTGGTCGCAACGGGCGCTGGAACGGCCCTATCAGCTGATGGAGCGCTACCTGGGCCTGTCCCAGCAGTTTCAGCAGCAGGTGGCGGGCAATATCCACGCCTACCTGGGCAGCGGGGATGCCCTGCGCCATGCCGCCGCCACGCAGGCCATCCAGCAACTGCAGGGCGCCCTGGCCGACTGGCCCGCCGAACTGGCGGCCAACCTGCGCCCCAGCCTGGCCAGCCTGCAGGCCTTCACCGGCAACGAACTGCTGGCGGCCGGCAAGCTGGCTGGCGACCCGCAAGCGCTGCTGTTGCAGGCCGAACGGGAATTGGGGGCCAATTTCGAGCAACTGGCCGGCTACGCCCGCGACAGCGGCACTGCCGAGGCCGACCGCTATTTGCTCCCGCTGCTCGACGCCAGCGTGCACCTGGGCCGGCTGGCACTGGCCCGCGACAAGCTGGTCAGCAGCGGCCGCCCGGAGCTGGCTGACGAAGTGGAGCGTGAGTTGCAACTGATCCGCAGCCAGGCACAGGCCATTGATGCCCTGCCTTTGCTCGGTGTCACCCGCGCTGCTGCCTCTGGTGCCGACGACTTCGCCGCCATGATGGGCCTGCAAACCCAGGCCAGCGCCCGGCAGGAAGACATCGCCGTGGGCCTGAAGCGTGAGCTGCAAAACCTGCTGGGCCGCTACCCGGCCGAATTGCAGCGCACGCGCGGACAGATCGAGCGCCGTGCCGCCCTGGCTGCCAGCACCGGCCAGCGCCTGGAAGCCGTACAGCAGGCCATCGCCGCGCTGGAACCGCAAGTGCGCGCCCAACATGGCCAAATTGCCGGCGAGGTGCGCATCATCCAGGGTTTGATGATCGCCCTGATCCTGTTCATCGCCCTGTTGATTGATACCCTGCAGCGGCGCCTGGCGCGCACCCTGACCGGCCTGGCCCCGGCGCTATCGTGCTGGGCCGAGGGCGACTTCGCCCAGGTGATCGCCCTGGGCAAGACCAACCGCGAACTGCATGACATTCAGGCATCGCTCAACCGCCTGCGCCAGTACCTGGTCGAACTGGTGGGCACCATTCGCCACAACGCCGAACAAGTCGCCGGCAGCAGCCATGCCCTGGCCGGCATGAGCGCCGCGCTGCACGATGGCGCCCACCGCCAGGCCGGCGATACCGGGCAGATCCGCGACGCCTTGGGCGAGCTGGAAGCCACCATTCAGCAAGTGGCCGGCGACGCCAGCGCTGCCGCCCACGCCAGCCGCGATGCCGGGCGTGCCGTGGAACAGGGCCAGGCGGTGATTGGCCAGAGCCTGTCGGGCTTGCGGGAACTGGTCGATGAGGTACAGGGCAATGCGCGCATGATCGAGCAACTGGCCGAAGAATCGGCCACCATCGGCGGCGTACTGACGGTGATACGCTCGATTGCGGAACAGACCAACCTGCTGGCGCTGAACGCCGCCATCGAAGCGGCCCGGGCTGGCGAGATGGGCCGCGGCTTTGCCGTAGTGGCTGACGAGGTGCGTTCGCTGGCGCAGCGCACCACCGGGGCTACTGGCGAAATCCAGGCACTGATCGACCGCTTGCAGCAGGCGGCGCGGGAGTCGGTGGCCGGCATGCGCACCCAGCTCGAACACGCCGAAACCACCGCCAACCAGGCCCAGGCCGCCGATGGCGCGCTGGATGAGATCGTCAGCGCGATCCGCACGATCGCCGATACGGCGGTACGCATTGCCGACGTCACCGCGCAACAGACTGGCGCGGTGAG
The DNA here is from genome assembly GCF_001320345.1 of Pseudomonas sp. NBRC 111127. NCBI lineage: Bacteria > Pseudomonadati > Pseudomonadota > Gammaproteobacteria > Pseudomonadales > Pseudomonadaceae > Pseudomonas > Pseudomonas sp. NBRC 111127. The sequence goes on from NZ_BCBD01000089.1 coordinate 22,423, forward strand.
TGAGATTCGTGATCATAGCGAGCGGATTCATGCGTTGGGTGAAGAC
>NZ_BCBD01000090.1:0-22189 GCF_001320345.1 Pseudomonas sp. NBRC 111127
CGACCGGCCTGACTGACCTGGACAAGCTGATCGGCTTCCTGCGCCCCAAGAGCATGGTGGTGATTGCCGGGCGCCCAGGGAGCGGCAAGACCATGCTGGGGCTCCAGATCGTCAACCACGTAGCCATCCGCGGCGCCGGAGTGGGCCTGATCTTCAGTCTGGAGATGGACGAGAAGGAACTCACTGTTCGCACCATCGCCTCTCAGGGCGGCGTAGACCTGCGCCGCATGGAGGAGGTCAAGAGCCTCGACGAGGACGAATGGCAGCGCATCGGGACCGCCGGCAGCAAGATCGAGGCTGCCCAGCTGTACCTGAACGACACCCCGGGCATGACCATGAGCGCGATCCGTTCGGACGCTCGCAGACTCCAGCGCGAAAAGGGCCTCGACATCCTGATGATCGACTACCTGGGCCTGGTGGGCGCGGAGGGCAAGAACCAGAGCCGCACCGATGCCGTGGCCAAGATTTCGCTTGCCCTGAAGAACCTGGCCAAGGAGTTGAGCGTGCCGGTGCTGGTGCTGGCGCAGCTCAACCGGAACCCAGCGAGTCGCCCAGGCAAGAAGCCCCAGGCCAGCGACCTGCGCGACTCCGGCCAGATCGAGCAGGACGCCGATGCGGTGATCCTGGTCCACCACGACCCGGAGTCGGAAGCGGGCGAGCAGGGCGTTACCGAGCTGATCCTCGACAAGGGGCGGCAGGCCCCGCAGGGCTCATGCCTGGTACAGCGCCAAGGGCAGTACGCCCGATTTGTCAATTTTGCCGGCAACCGACTACCACCTGACGATGAAGTCGAGATGGCCCGCGTCCTGAATTTCTCCAAACACCGCAAGGGGAGCAAGCATCGTGAAACTTTCTGATCTGTGGCCGCGCGCTGGCGCTGGCAAACCTGCAACTCCGGTCCTCTCGGTAACCGTCACCAAGCGTGCTGGCGCCGAGCAGCCTGTTGCCGCTGGCAATGCCCCGAAACTCGCAGAAGCGCACCCACGCCTTGTGGGGCCCCGCGAGTTGCCGGAAACCCTTGAGGCCTGCGAGGCCCTGCACGAGCAGTTGGTGAGTGACGCAATCCGCCTGGAGCTGGCGCTGAGCCAGGCGCAAGAGGGCGCTGTTCAGGGGCGTCCATACGATCGCAGCTGGTACAACCGGGCCAAGGCCGCGCTCAAGCACATCAACCATGACCGCACCCGCCTGCTGTACCGGTGCGGCCAGTTGCGCAAGGAGGCCAAGGCGCACACCCAGCAGCACATGGATCGGGTGATCCTCGACGTTATCAAGGAGGCAATGCCGGCTGACCAGTTCCTGGGCTTTGTTCGAATTGCTGAGGCCCGCGTGGCCCAAGGAGCCACTCGATGAGTAACGTTACTGCCGCACTGCCGCACTGCCGCGCAAGAGCATGACCCCAGTGGAGTGCAAGTTCCTCAAGGTGGGCAACCGCATGCTCCTGGAGCAGAACAACGGCCGCATCGCCTCGGCAGCACTGATGGATATCGTGGCTGACTGGCACGCCGCCCGCGCCAATGTGGGATTCGAGCAGTTTGCCAAGGGCTGGATCACCGAAGGCAACGCCAAGAACAAACACGCTGACAAGCTGCTGCGCGAGCTGTTCGGCCTGGACACCGACCCAACGCCCCGGAGGGCTGCATGAAGAAAAGAACCTACGTGGACAAGATGCTGGGCGATACCGAGTACTTGCTCGAGCAGTGGGGCTGGTGGCGGATGTGCGAGATGGGCGTGCCACGGTACGTCTCACCCCTGTATGCGCTCATGCGGGACAACGTCCCATCCGAGGGTGGTGCGCGCCAGCATGTGATCACGGACGATCTGGCGCTGGTCGTGGATGGTGCTGTTGCAAGGCTTGTGAAGCGCAACCAGCAGATGGGGGACTTCGTGTGGGCGTACTACGGCTACAAGCAACCGGCTATGCGGGTAGGTCGGGAGGCTGGAATGTCCGAGCGCAAGACCCGAGAGATCATCAAGGCTGGCGTTGCATGGATCGACTGCGCCCTCGAAGAAATTCGAGAAGCTGCGTAAAAAGTTCTATGCGGGCGGATAAACACCTGTTTTCATAGCAGCGTGTCCAGCTTGCAAGCAACGCGACACAGAGGAACCCCGGCCATTGTGTCGGGGTTTTGTGTTTTTGAGGGGCTTCGATTCAGGTAGCCCTCCAGAAAAAGCATTTTGCTTGTATGAGGGAACGATTTGATAGCGCTATAATTCTGATAGGTTGCTACTCAATAACATGGAAGACCGTGCGTATGAAAAACGTTCTCGCCGTTGTGGCGCTTTCCCTTTTCGCTGCGTCCGCCGGAGCAGCTGAGCTTTCCGGGGCGCTTGGCGCGACAGGCCAAGGTGGTCTTACAGCGCGCGTCGGCATTGGCTTTAACTGGGACAAAAGCTGGTTTGAATCCAGTACTGGCCGTCTCACCGGTTATTGGGATGCTGGGTATACCTATTGGGAAGCAGGAGATGCTTCCGGTGGCGCTCACTCGCTGTCCTTTGCGCCAGTTTTCGTTTACGAGTTCGGCAGCGGTAACGTGAAGCCATTCATTGAGGCTGGCATCGGCCTGGCGGTCTTCTCTGGTACGTCCGCAGGTGACCAGGACTTTGGTTCGGCCTTCAACTTCGAAGACCGCATCGGTGCGGGCTTGAAGATCGGCGAGACGCAGAAGGTTGGCATCCGAGCGATTCACTACTCCAACGCTGGCATTAAGCAGCCCAACGACGGTATCGAGTCGTACTCGCTGTTCTACAGCCACCAGATTTAAAAAAGCACGATCCCTCTTTGCCCGCCCTGTGCGGGCTTTTTTGTGCGGATGACACGCTCAGGCAGCTGGACTAAGTCGGTAGTGGCGTCGATCAAAGCCGTGCGCTCCCTGGTCGTCTACGCGATGAGAGTCTGGGGTATGTGACCCAGCGATCCAGGCCACCAAGCCGGGTATGCACCGGCCCTCCGCACCCATTCCAAGCCTCGGTATCTGCCGGGGCTTTTTCGTATCTGGAGGTTGTATGGAAAAGCTACAGCTCGACGTTGAGGTTGAGGGCGCCGCTGACTTCCTGCGCCCTCTGGGCGAAACGCTCAAGTCACTTGAACAGTTTCCCGAGCTGCCGCTCCAGGTCTTTCGTGACCTTGTCACCCACAGCCTTCATGAGCTTTCCGTAAGTCTCGACAGCGCCGCACTTGCCGCAGGTGACCTTCGAGTTGTTGTTCGGCCTAGCCGGAACCTCGAACTTGTCACTGCCGCACTTGGCGCACTTGAGGGTTACCTTCATCGTTTTTCGCTCCGTGAAACGTCTTGTGTGGAAACTCGACGATAGCACGGGGCCATCTTTTCACGTATCCAAGGGCTCGCCAGTTCGACGGGGCATTTTGTTTCTGGAGCACCACCTATGGCCGAGCCAAGTGCCGGCGCCCTCGCAGTGACCGGCGTACTTGCCAGCGTCGGCCTGGGTGCCCCGGCATAGCTAATCATCCCCCTCAATGCGTACATCCGAGATACCCAAATCTGCGATCGCAATGCGGAGATCATCATGTGATAAGCGGCACGGCGCGCGCGCCTCAGACAAGGGGTCAGCGGGGGCATGCAGACGGAGGAGAGCGGTCAGCACATTGTCTTCGTTCGGCGTGCTAGGCCAATCGCATATCCAGAATCTGGTATGGCCTTTGAGGTTGTAGTCGATGCGGTATTTCATAGGTTGCCGGACCTCCGCCATTGGACGTCAGTTATGCCGAAGCGCTCAGCAGCAGGCCGAGAGACTTTTCTGATATCCGAAGCAGTGAACTTAGGGATGACTCCAACGCCGGCTTCGCAGGCAGCCCAGTGCCAGGCCTCAGCGTTATCCATCCTCTCGGCGCGGACGATGAATTCGCGAGCTTCTCCATGGAGGTGATAAGCGACCACATAGATGTTACTGACGGGCATTTACTAGTTCCTTCTAGCGAAGCCAGATCGGCCAACATTCCTTTTAACCCCTAGGGATTCCGGGGGCAAGCATCCGGCCGGTTTAACGCCGGAGCACAATTCTCACGTACGGAGCAAGCAAATGGACCCGACCGACCTGGGCCCAGGCACAGCCACCTGGCTGGGCGGTAGTGGCATCGTTGTCACGGGCGCATTGCTATGGGTGCGCCGCTTCCTGTCCAAGGACGCTGCTGATCGCGCTATGGACAATGCCGATATCGGCACTGTCCGCCGGCTTAATGAACTGCTCGATTCCGAGCGAGAGGCCCGAAAGCTGGCCGAGGTCCGCGCCGATCAGTTCGCCAAGGAGCGCAACGAGTTGGCAGCAGCAGTTGGACGGATGGAAGGAAAGATTGAAGCGCTCACGTGTCAGGTGGGCCAGCTCACTGAGAAGGTGACCACGCAGAGCGCAGAGATCTCCCGGCTGCGTGCACAGCTTGGAGGTACAGCCTGATGGACAAATGCGCTTTGGAATTCATCGCTCGACGCTGGTGGCGACGGGCAGAGGTGTGGGTCATCGCTGCGGTGCTCATTGCAGGCGGTGCAGTTCTGGGTTGGCAGTCTGCTTATTGGTCGATGGCCAGCACTCAGTCGCACCAGGTCGACGAGATCCGGAAGGCCTACGACGCCGCAATGGCTGAACGTGACAAGCGTCTGGACGAGCTGACCAGAAAGGCCGAGAGCGCCGCGACCCAGGCGTCGAAGGCAGCCACTACCGCGACCCAGGCAGCCGACAAGGCTGATGAGGCGCTGAACCGGGTATCGCAGTAGCCGCGCCACAAATCAGACATGCGCCGTTTCGTGGCGCGAGCACGCTGATCATGCGTTCCGCCAGATTAGTGAAGCACTCGACCGAAGACCGGTTGAAGCTGATCCCTTTCGTGGATGACTCCGCGCGCTGCCTTGGCAATTACATCTTGCTGAAGCTGATTGACCTGCATGGTGAGGACACGAACGGCGGTCTCATAAACAGCTGTTCCGGACGCCACAGGGTGCTCCTCCAGTAGGCCCTCAAGCTTCTCGGTCAGCAAAACGCACCTGTCTATAAGCTCTTCGATTTCTTTCATCACGGTTTCTCCAGATCTTTCCGCTACGACCATCCGGGCGGAATGCTGTTCCAACGACCCCGCGGATGCGCCGATTTCATTGCGCGAGAGAGCTTATCGAATCATGGCGAAGCAACCCTATACACCATGCAGGCTGTATGTCGACGGTGCCGACGGCATTGCAGTCAGTGATTTCATAACCACTGCTGCCGGATCTGCCTACTTGGTGCAGACGCTGCGTGTGAGCCGCACCCTGCCAGAGCGAAAGTACATGGGCTGCCTGCGCTGGCCCATCGCCGAGATACCCGCCGATGCGCGGTGCTACCAGCTGATCTGGTACAGGAGGTGAGCAATGGCCTGTAGTGGATGCGCCGCCCGGCGCGAATGGATCAACAAGTGGATGAGGGTCGCGCGTGAACGAGCAAGCAATCTCTTTGCTCCAGCAGATTCTGGAGCAGCAGCAGAAGCAGACCGCTTTGCTGGAGACGATCGTAAGCCAGAACCTGGCACTGATCGAAGCCCTGGCGGATGAGGGTGATGCTGATCCAGATGCCCCGCCCAAGACCTACTTGAGTGGTGCGCCATGCCGCTGAGGCCGCAACGACCTTGCCGAGCTCAAGGCTGCCGATCGCTGCACCGCAACGCCAATGGCTACTGCGACGGACACGCCGAGCTGGCTGCCGAGCAGGCCAAGGCCTGGGCCACCCGCAAGGGGTCCGGCCGAGGTGGCCGGCCCTGGCGCCGCATCCGTGAGCGGATCTTGAAGCGCGACCAGTACCTCTGCCGTTGCGACGACTGCGTCAGGCTCAGCAGGATCCGAGAAGCGCACGAGGTTGACCACATTGTTGCCCTGGCCCACGGCGGCACCGACGATGATCACAACCTTCGGGCGATCAACCGCGACTGTCACAAGGCCAAGACGCAGAAAGAATCCCGACAACATCGATAGATAGACCATGCGACCTATACCCAACCTCAGCGGCTACTACGCAACTGAGGACGGGGAAGTTGCGTCTGTTCGATCTGGATCGGTAAGGGTGCTGAAGAGCCAGGTGTACGATGGCTACCATCGCGTCACATTGACGGTGCGAGTCAATGGCAAGAAGGAGCGTCATCGCTTCGAAGTGCATCGACTCGTGCTTATGGCGTACGCAGGCTTGCCGCAGACTGACGGCCTTGAAGCGCGCCACTTGAACGGTGTGAGCGAGGACAACCGTCCGGTTAACTTGGCGTGGGGTACCAGGCGACAGAACCTAGAGGACGCCATCAAGCATGGTACTCGCGGGCCAGGAATGAAGGCTCTGCATCGACGCCTTACTGACCAGCAGGTGGTTGAGATAAGGCAGAGGAGAGCTGCAGGCGAGTCGCCGAAGGCTCTGGCCGAGGAGTACGGCGTACACCGCGAATACATCCCCAAGATCGTCAGCGGCAAGGCTTGGAGCTGCATACCGATCAAGGTAGGGGTAGGGGCCTAGTGAAAGTTCACACCTTTTCGCTCGGACACCGCGCCCTCAGCCTTTTTTCTATTTCCGCAAAATTCAGGTTTCCAAAATGGCCCGACCGCGCAAGCCGACGAACGTGCTTGAGCTGACGGGTGCGTTCAAGAAAGACCCCCAGCGGCGCCGCGAGGACGCTGAGCCGGCGGGCGAGCTGACCGCCCCGCCGGCTCACATCAATGGAGCAGTGCTCCACGCCTGGAAAGAGATCGCCAAGTACGCCCCGCGGGACGTGCTGACCAACTCTGACCGACTGACATTGGAACTGGCCGCCAACCTGCTGGCCCAGTTCCGCACCGACCCACTCGATTTCCCTGCTGCCAAGCTGGTGCGGCTGGAGGCCATGCTCGGCAAGTTCGGCATGACCCCGGCCGACCGATCCAAGGTTGGCGGCGGCAAGAAGGACGCGCCGAAGGGCAATGCTTTCGCGGAGCTGTGATGGCAAAGACGAAATTTCCGCTGATGAAGGCGGCTGAGAAGTACGCCAAGGATGTCGTCGCCGGGAAGATCCTCGTTTGCAAGTGGATCATGCTGCTGGCCCAGCGTCACCTCGATGACCTGGTCGCGTCGAAGCGAAAGGACTTCCCGTACAAGTTCGATCCGGCCAAGGCGGAGAAGGTCGCCAAGTTCCTGCAACTGCTGCCGCACACCAAGGGTAAATGGGGCGGCAAGAAGCAACTGATCAAGCTGGAGCCATGGCAGCTTTTCTCTGTGTGCGTGCCGTTCGGCTGGGTCCGCAAGAAGGATGGCACCCGGCGTTACCGCACGATTCTGGTGTTCGTGCCCAGGAAGAACGGCAAGTCCATCATCGGCGGCGGCGTTGGCCTGTACATGTTCGTTGCCGATGGAGAGTTCGGCGCCGAGGTCTACTCTGGTGCGACCACGGAAAAGCAAGCCTGGGAAGTGTTCCGGCCGGCAAAACTGATGGTCGAGCGGACTGATGATCTCCGAGAGCACTACGGCGTCGACGTGAATGCATCCAACATGGTCGTTCTGGCCGATGGGTCGCGCTTCGAGCCTGTCATCGGCAAGCCAGGAGACGGGTCATCGCCGTCGTGTTCGGTGGTGGATGAATATCACGAACACCAAGACTCCACGCTCTACGACACGATGGAGACCGGGATGGGTGCCCGCGAGCAGCCCATCATGCTGGTGATCACCACGGCGGGTTCAAGTATTGGCGGCCCCTGCCACCAACTGATTCGTGACTCCGAGCGAATGCTGGAAGGCGTGATCGACCGGCCGGACCTATGGCCGGCCCTCTACACCATCGACCAGGGCGACGACTGGACCAGCGAAATCGCGCTGCGCAAGGCTAATCCAAACTTTGGGATATCCGTCGCCGAGGACTTCCTGCTGGCCCGCCAGCGTGATGCGATGCAATCGGCGACCAAGCAGGCCACCTTCCGTACAAAGCATCTCAACGAATGGGTCGGTGCCAAGAATGCCTGGCTCAACATGCTGCGTTGGAAAGAGGCTCCGGCCAGGAAAAGCCTTGCGGAGCTGGAGGGGCGCCCGTGCTACGGCAGTCTCGACCTGGCGAGCAAGATCGACATCGCGGCGAACCTGCTGATCTTCCCGCCTCATGGGGACGACCCGTTCTGGCACATCCACGCCAGGTACTACCTGCCAGAAGCGCGCGTGCTCGAGGAGCTGGACAGCAACACCGCGCGATACCGCGAGTTCGATGCGCTCGGACTGCTGACCCTGACTGACGGCGAGGTCACCGACTTCGAAGTCATCAAGGAGGACATGCGTGAGTTTGCCGGGCGCTTCGACATCCGGGCCTATGCCTACGACCCCTGGCAGGCCACGCAGCTGGCCCAGGAAATGGACGCCGAGGGACTGCCGATGGTTGAGCTCCGCCAGACGGTGCAGAACCTGAGCGAACCCATGAAAGAGGTTGAAGCCCTGGTGCTGCAGCGAAAGCTTGCCCACGGCGATTGCCCGGTACTGACCTGGATGGCCTCGAACGTGGTGGCAAAGCTGGACGTGAAGGACAACATCTACCCCAACAAGGAGCGCCCGGAGAACAAGATCGACGGCATGGTGAGTCTGATCACCGGCTGCGCCGTGGCCATAAAGCTCGGTATCGATGACTCCGGCCACTTCGATGACTTTCTTGCCAGCCCGATCGTGGTTGGCTAACGGGACAACCTATGAAAACTGGCCTGATCATCTTTCTGGTGCTTGCCGCCGGCGGCTTGCTGCTGGGCGTTGCTGGCGTATACGTGCTGGCCGGCCTGGGTTACGCGCTGCTGGCCGCTGCCGGTTCGCTACTGGTCGCCGCGGGCTTCATTCGCAAGGGGTTGATCGGTGGCTAAATCACTCACTCAGATCCTCGGCCAGGCCCTGGTGAAGTCGGCCGAGCCGGGAGTGGCATCGAGCCTGGCGGGCTGGGCGGGCCGCAAGATCGGCCTAACCGACTCCGCCTCCTGGAACACCTTCTACGGCACCGACTCGGCATCGGGGAAGGTGGTCAGCCAGCAAACGGCGCTCCAGCTCTCGACTGTGTGGGCTTGCGTGCGCTTGATCGCTGAGACCATCGCCACGCTGCCGATCGCCTTGTACGAGGACAGGAACGGTGCGCCGGTGGTGGCCAGCTCTCACCCGGTCAACTTTGTCATCAGCCAGCAGCCCAACGCCGACCAAACCCCCGTGGAGTTCTGGGAAAACGTCATGGCCAGCTTGCTGCTGCAGGGGAACGCATTCTGCGAGCCCCACCAGAGCGGCCGGACCTTGACGAGTCTGGAGTTCCTTCTGCCGCAGAACATGTCGCCCCCGCGGCGCCTGGCGGACGGCTCCATTGAGTACCGCTACACCGACAACTTCGGCAAGCCTCACACGTTGACCGAGGATCAGATGGTGCACGTGCGAGCCTTCGGCGTTGACCCGCTTTGCGGCCTTTCGCCTCTGGCATACGGGCGACAGGTGCTGGGCTCGGCCATGGCGGCTGATGAGTCGGCGGCCAAGATGTTCGCCAACGGCATGAAGCTGGGCGGCGTCCTGTCCACGGACCAGATCCTCAAGCCGGAACAGCGGAAGGACATCCGCGAGGACATGATCAAGCAGTTCTCCGGCGCAACGAACCACGGCAAGACGATGGTTCTCGAGGCTGGCATGAAGTACCAGCAGGTATCCATGACGCCCGAGGATGCCCAGATGCTGCAGACCAGGGCGTTCAACGTCGAGGAGATTTGCCGCTGGTTCCGCGTGCCGCCCTGGATGGTCGGTCACACACAGAACTCCACCAGCTGGGGTACCGGCATGGAGCAGCAGATGATCGGCTTCCTGTCTTTCACGCTGCTGCCCTGGATCAAGCGCATCGAAATGTGCGCCAACCGCCGCCTGCTGCGTCCTGACGAACGTCGCCGCTTCTACGTGAAGTTCAACCCGGAAGGGCTGTTGCGCATGGACAGCGCGGCGCGGGCGGCCTTCTACAGCTCGATGACCCAGAACGGGATCTACACCCGGGACGACTGCCGGCGCAAAGAGAACTTGCCGCCGGAGGGGGGCAACGCGGCAAAGCTCACTGTGCAATCCAACATGCTGCCGATCGACAAGCTGGGCGAAGACCCCGGCGGCGCCAACCAGGCCAAGGCGGCGCTGCTCGACTGGCTAAACGACCAGCCAAGAGGTAACACCCCATGAGACATAAGGATCGACTGGCGGCGGTCAAGTACCGCTCCTTCGACTATGACGTAAAGGCTGTCGGTGAAGACGGCCTTTTTTCTGGCTACGGCTCGGTGTTCGGCGTGGTCGACAGCTACAACGAGGTCGTCGCGCCTGGCGCCTTCCTCGAATCGATCGAGGACGCCAAGGCCAAGGCACGAACCTTCCCAGTGCTCTGGCAGCACCGCACCGGCGAGCCTATCGGCAGCTGGGACATCGGCAGCATGAAGGAAGACGACCGAGGGCTTTTCGGCGCCGGCGAGCTCTGGCTGCAGGACGCCCCGTATGCGCGCATCGCGTACCGCGGCATGCAGACGCGTTCGATTACCGGCCTGTCGATCGGCTACTACGTGCGCGAATCCAGCTTCGACGAGAAAACGCGCATTCGCACGCTGACGAAGCTGGATCTGATCGAGATCTCCATCGTCACGGTGCCGGCCAACGACGAGGCGCGAACCGACACCATCAAATCGAAGCTTGCCCACGGCGGCCTGCCTTCGATGCCCGAATTTGAGTTGCTCCTGCGCGAGGCAGGCTTCTCGAAGACTCAGTCTGCGGTGATTGCCAACCGTGGCCTGCAGCACCTGCTCCGGAGCGAGTCCGAGGGCGACCTGGCAGCAATTGAAATCGCTGAGGCGCTCAAGTCGCGCCCGGCTCTTTCCCTCCCTTCGTTTTGAGGAATCACCATGCATAACGCCATGAGCAACCAGGCTCGCTCCGAACATCGCCAGTTCCAGCGCAAAGAGCATGCCGAAGACAAGCTGCAACTGAAAGCGGTCAACGACCTGCTTGATGAGCGCGACAAAGAGATCAAGGCGTTCGCCGCCAAGGCCGCAGAAGAAATCAAGTCGCACGGCACCATCCTGACCGAAACCAAGACGATCCTCGATGGACTGGTGAAGGATGGCCTGGGCCTGCAGGACCGCCTGCAGGAGATCGAGCAGAAAATGGCTCGCCGCTTCTCCGCGAATGACCCAGTCGACTTCAAGTCGGCAGGTGAAGAGCTGACCGAATGCGACGATTTTAAGTCGCTGCAAACTCGCGGTCGCGGCATCGTTCGTGTAGGCCGAAAGGCCGTCACCAACATTACCAGCGCTACCACCGGCACCGGTGGCGTCGGCGTTGCAATCCAGCCGACCCGCGTGCCCGGCATCGTGGTGGGCCCCGAGCGTGAGTTCACCATCCGCGACCTGATCATGCCAGGCCGTACCGGTTCGAACGCGGTCGAGTTCGTGCAAGAAACCGGCTTCCAGAACATGGCCGCGTCCCAGGCGGGTGAAGGCGCCGCGAAGGCCCAGTCCGATCTGTCCTTCGGTCTGAAGACCACCAACGTCATCACCATTGCCCACTGGTTCCGCGCTTCCAAGCAGGTGCTGTCGGACATTCCGCTGCTGCAGAGCTATATCAACGGCCGTGCGATCTACGGCCTGAAGTACAAGGAAGAGGAGCAGCTGCTGGCCGGCGACGGCACCGGGCAGAACCTCCTGGGCCTGATCCCGCAAGCCACCGCCTTCAACGAAGCGCTGCGCAAAACCGGCGACACCAAGATCGACACCCTGCGCCGCGCAATTCTGCAGGTGCGCGTGGCCGAGTACCGTGCTTCGGCCATCGCGCTGAACCCTGTGGACTGGGCAGACATCGAGCTGACCAAGGACGCCAACGGCTCCTACATCTGGGTGAACGTCCAAGAAGGCGGCGTCCAGCGTCTGTGGAAGCTGCCGGTGGTGGACAGCAACGCGGTGCCAGAGGGTGAGTTCCTGGTCGGCGCGATGAACATCGCTGCACAGGTATTCGACCGCGAGGAAGCGGCTGTCGAGGTCTCCACCGAAGACGGTGACAACTTCCGCACCAACATGGTCACCATCCGCGCCGAGGAGCGCCTGGCGCTGGCGGTGTATCGCCCCGAGTCGTTCGTGCACGGCGAATTCGAAGCCACCCCGTAACCACCTCAGGAGCGCGCCCGGGAAACCGGGCGTGACCGCACATGCCAGACGTCAAAGTCAAAACCATCAAGGGCTTCAACAACGGTGGCGCTTACGTCAAGCGCAACCAAGAAATCACCGTGGACGAGCTGCGTGCTCGTGACTTGCTGCGCAACGGCTTGATCGAGGAGTACGACGTGAAGAAAGCTGCGGAGCCCGAGAACAAGAAGGGTCAGGAGCCGGCCAACAAGGGCGGTAAGAGCGTTACCACCAAGGCCAAGGAGTGATCCATGTCTGTGATCGCCATCGATCTGGCCATGCACCACCTGCTGGCCGAGCCAGAAGACCAAGTTCTGGTCCAGGCGCAGCTCGATGCGGCGGAGGAGGCCGCGATGCAGTTCCTCAACCGCCGCTTCTACCTGGATCAGGTGGCGCTCGACGAAGCCCGTGCTGGCGTGTCTGCCGCCCTACAGCAAGCCAAGGAGGCGAACACCGAGGCGGTGGCTGCCGCTGAGGCAGAGCAGGACCACACGCTACGCTGCCGCATGCTCGACCATGCCCGCCAGGTGCTGGCCGATGCGTATGACCAGGCCGATGCCATCGCCTACGGGATGGTGCTCAACCCTTCCATTCAGGCGGCCTGCCTGCTCAAGCTTGGCCACCTGTTCGCCAACCGTGAAGACGTGGTGACCGGGACTACAGCTGTTGAGCTGCCGCTGGCATCCCGGCACCTGCTGATGCCGTACCGCATCCGGATGGGTGTGTGATGCAGGCCGGCAGACTGCGGCATCGCATCGACATTCAGGAGCAGAGGCCGGTGCGTGACCCGGCGACCCTGGAGTTCGGGGAGCCGGAATGGGTCACTCGCTGGGCGAAGTGTCCGGCAAGTGTCGAAGACCTATCGGCCAAGGACTTCATAGCGGCTCAGGCCGGCCAGGCCCAGGCCACGGGCCGCATGGTTATCCGGTACCGGGCTGGGGTAGTTCCGACCATGCGCATCCTGTACCGAGGTGAGGTATACAGCATCGTCGGTCCGCCTCTGGCTGACGCCAAATCCGGTCTCGACTACCTGACGATCTTGGTCGAGAAGGGGGTGAAGGATGGCTGACGGTGTCGAGTTCAGCATTCTCGGCCTGGACAGCCTGCTGGGAAAGTTATCAGAGGTCAGCGTAGATGTTCGTCACAAAGGTGGCCGGGCCGCTCTGCGCAAGGCCGCCCAGGTGGTGGTGCAGAAGGCTAAGGCCGGTGCTGAACGCATCGACGACAAGGCTACTGGGCGGTCGATCTCGGACAACATCGCGCTGCGCTGGAATGGGCGGCTGTTCAAGCGCACTGGCGACCTGGGTTTCCGGGTCGGTGTACTGCACGGTGCGGTGCTCAAGGATGGCGGAGATCTCAGTTCGAACGCACCGACGCCTCATTGGCGACTGATCGAATTCGGTACCGAGAAGATGCCCGCAGCACCATTCATGCGCCCGGCCCTGGCCGATAGCATCAGCGAGGTGACCAACACCTTCGTCACCGAGTATGAAAAGGCAATCGACCGTGCCATTCGGCGCGCAGCGAAGAAGGCGGCAGGCTCATGACACCACCTATCGTACAGGCCTGCCTGCAGAGCCCGGCAGTTACCGCGCTGCTCGGCGCCGGGACTGGCATGCGCCTCTACTCATTTGGCGAGGCAGAGGAGGGCGTGGCCAGGCCATATGCCGTCTGGCAGATCGTCAACGGCATTCCAGAGAATTACCTGGCTGGCCGCCCAGATTTGGATGGCTTCACGCTGCAAGTCGACGTTTACGCCGCCACTGGTGAATCCGCTCGGAAAGTCAGGGACGCCATCCGCGATGCGATCGAGCTGGAAGCTTACGTCACCCGCTGGGGTGCTGAGCGCCGCGATCCAGAGACTAAGAATTACCGAGCCAGCTTCGACGTGGACTGGATGGTTCACCGGTAGCTGAGCAATACCCCAATAGCCCGCCCAGTGCGGGTTTTCTTTTGCCCGCAATTGGAGAGACCCATGGCGATTCTCGCACAAGGCACCCAGATCTACGCCCTGGTGCCCACGGCTGCAAACCGTACTGTTTTCGAAGTCATGGAGGTTGAGTGCGCCACCGCCTTCAGCCCAGGGGGCAACCCCGCTGATCAGGTTGAAGTGACTTGCCTCAGCGACACCGTGCGCAAGTACCTGCGCGGCCTGCGTACCCCTGGCCAGGCTTCACTGACCCTTAATGTCGACCCACGCAACGCCTCGCATGTGCGCCTGCATCAGATCTCGGAAGACGACACCATCGAGAGCATTCGCTGGGTGGTAGGGTGGTCGGACGGCAAGGACATCAAGCCCACCGTCGGCGTGGCAGGCGCGCTGGCGGCTATCGAGCTCACCAATGGCGGCACCGGCTACACCTCCGCACCGACTGTTGCGTTCTCTGGCGGCGGCGGTACCGGCGCGGCTGCAACCGCGATCATTGAGGATGGCAAGGTGGTTGGCTTCAACATCACCAACGCCGGCTCCGGGTACACCAGCAAGCCGACAATCAGCTTCACCGGTGGCGCTGGCACCGGCGCTGCGGCTTCTGCGGTCCTTGGCGACGCCGATGATTTCGTGCTTCCGCCGACCCGCACCTGGTTCCTGTTCGACGGCTATGTCGCTGACTTCCCGTTCGATCATGCCGCCAACGCCGCAGTCACCACTGCTGCCACTATCCAGCGCTCTGGCGGCTCCGCCTGGATCCCCAAGACCACCGACGCCTGAGGTAACCCATGAAGTTGACACTCGACGCGCTGAAAGGCGCTGGCTCGTTCACTGGCCGCCCGGTGGAAAAGCAAATCAAATGGCGCCAGAACGGCACCGATTTCAACGCTACCGTCTACGTCCGCCCGCTTGGCTACCAAACAGCGGTAAGCGACGTGATTTCGGCAGCCAGCAAGCAAGACAGCATCGCTGCCCGCATCGCCGCGTCCATCTGCGACGAGCACGGCAACCCGGTGTTCAGCAGCCCGCTGGACATTACCCACGGCCCGCTCGATCCGGTCGAGCTGGAAAAAGACCCCGAAAGCACCAAGCGCCTCGGCTCTCTCGATGGCGCACTGTCCGTCGCCCTGCTGTTTGCCATCCAAGAGGTGAACGACCTGGGAAAGACGAAGAGCTCACCGAGCTCGACGAAATCTGGCACGAGCTCGTCCTCTCCGGCATCGGCGGCTCGACGATCGCGCAGGCCAAAGAAAACCTGAGCCTTCGTGAGTTCAGGTCTTGGGAGAAGTACAGGCAGCGTCGGGGTTCACTTCACGTCGGGATGCGGGTGGAGCGCGCCACTGGCCTGCTGGCCATGATCCTGGCCAACCAGGCGCGAGACCCGAAGAAGCGGCCGGCACCCTACACCATTGCAGACTTCACACCGCACGATCAGGACGACAGGCCGATCTCCCTAGAGGATGCCAAGGCTACATGGGCGTAGTGGTGCAACCCTGCTGGCAATGATGGTAAATTGCCGTCCTCCAATGAAAGGGATTGCAGGGAGCCCAAGCCATGGCAGTAAACCCAGAACCATTTGATGCCGCGCCAATGCTGATAGGGATGACGGCTTTGTACCTTCTGCCATTCCTGATCTCAGTGGTACGAGGGCATCACAACAAGGCTTCGATTTTTTTCCTGAATCTGTTGCTTGGCTGGACATTTATAGGCTGGGTTGCATCGCTTATATGGTCGGTGTCTGCGATAAAGAGCAATTCTACGGTTAAGCACAAAGAGATACTGGTCACGCGGCCAGACAAGGAAGATCCTTACTTGAAGCTTGAGAAGTTGGCCGAACTGAGAGATCGCGGACATCTTACCGCTGAAGAATTTGAAGCAGAGAAGTCCAAGGTTCTTGGTCGATAGTTATAATCATGACAATTAGCCCGCCGAGTGCGGGTTTTTTTATGCTCGGAGAAAAAGATGGCCTCAAGATCGCTGGGCACTTTGACTCTGGACGTTATTGCACAGGTTGGCGGGTTTGTAGCCGGCATGGACAAGGCGGAGCGCAGTTCCGCCAAGTGGCGTAAAGAGGTTGAAAAGAGCGCCAAAGCGGTAGGTACTGCTGTGGGCGCAGGCGTTGCGACTGCTGTTACTGCGTTTACGACGATGATGGTCTCAGCTGTCAATTCAGCATCTGAGATATCCAACCTTGCCGCAGTAGCAAACGTCAGCGTAACTGATTTCCAAAAGATGGCCGTAGGGGCCAAAACAGTAGGGGTCGAGCAGGACAAGCTTTCCGACATTCTCAAGGACGTGAATGACAAAGTCGGTGATTTTCTGAACACCGGAGGCGGCGGGATGGCCGACTTCTTTGAGCAGATCGCGCCGAAGGTTGGCGTTACCGCTGAGCAGTTTCGCAACCTGAGTGGCAGCCAGGCTCTTGGCCTGTATGTGTCCAGCCTTGAAAAGGCGAAGGTTAGTCAGTCGGAAATGACTTTCTACCTTGAAGCGATTGCCAGTGACGCAACGGCTCTATTGCCGCTGTTGCTGAACAATTCCCAGGGTTTCAAGGAATATGGTGATGCAGCTGAAGCTGCTGGCGCCGTAATGGATGAAACAACCATTCTGGCTGCCAAGCAGTTCAGTAATGAGCTCACCGTACTTGGCACATATTTGGGGGCAGTGAAGACCACACTAGCCGCCGAATTCATGCCTGTGCTGGCGCAGCTTTCGAAGGACTTGGCAAGCAGTACCAAAGAAGCTGGGGGATTGAAGTCACAGATCAGCGCTCTAGCCGACTCAATGATTGAGACCGTAGCGGTTACAGCCAGCATCGGTGACGGCATTGCTCGGGCGTTCAATATCACTGCGCAGACCCTGGTCGGTAGCTTTGATACGGCCATGTATTACCTGAATTCTATAGGTGCTGCGGGTAACGACATTCTCGGGAAAATCACGTTCGGAGAGACTTCGCGCAATTTCAAAACTGCCGCTGAAAATATGCGTCAGGACGCGCTGGTGAATTTTGGCAATGCACGTGTGGCTATCGAGGAAATCAATAAGGAGCTTGCTAAGCCGCTGGCGGGCGACAAGATTCGTCAGTATGTAATTGATGCTAAAAAAGCTGCCGCAGAACTTGGTGGCGGTACGCCACAGCCAGGCACATTCACGCCGACTACCCCAGCCCAGCAAGAGGCCGCCAAAGCGGCCGAAGCCGCTGCCAAAAAACTCCAGGGTCAGTTCGACACCGCCGAGGAAGGCTACAAACGCCAGATTGCCCTTATCAACACCGAGACGGACAAGCGCAAAGAAGCCACGGAGGTGGCCAAGCTCCAGTTCGAGCTGGAGTCGGGGAATCTCACCGGCCTGAGCGCCAAGCAGCAAGAGCGTCTGAAGGGCCTGGCCGCTGAATTGGACCAGCTGAAGCAACTGAAGCAGGCCAAGGAGGACGACAAGGCGGTCGCCGGTTTTGATGCAAGCGTGAAGCGGCAGTTGAGCATCGATCAGCGCACGCTGGATGCGCCGCTGAAGAATGCCTACAGCAGTGATGAGATGAAGCAGCGGGCCTTGGACCTGCTGGCCATCGAGCAAAACTACCAGGACCAGCTTGAGGATTTGCGGCAGCGTCACGATGCAGGGGATGTGTCCGACTCGGTGTACGAGCGGGAGACGGAAATCCTCAACAAAGCGCTGAATGACCGCAAGGCCATGCAGGAGAAGTACTACCAGGATGTTGACGCGATGCAGCAGAACGGCACCGCTGGCTTCATCAGCGGTTTCGCGACCCAGGCACAAGCTGCCATGGATCTGTACAGCAACATGCAGAGCGTGGGTTCGGCGACCTTCAGCTCGCTGACCGACATGCTGACCGAGTGGGCCGAGACCGGGAAGCTCAATGCCAAGGACTTTGCCGCGACCTTCATTCAGTCCATCGGCCACTCGCTGCTGGCGTACGCGGCAGCACAGGTGGCCATGGCCGGCCTGAACGCATTCACCGCGATGATCGGGGTTCCATTCGTGGGCCCGGCAATCGCGCCGGGTGCGGCTATCGCTGCATCAGCAGCAGCAGGGTTGCTGATGACTGGGGTTGGATCGGCGCTATCTGGCCAGGCGCACGCCGGTATCAACAGCATTCCCCGCGAGGGCACCTGGTTGTTGGATGGCGGCGAGCGAGTATTGAGCCCGGCGCAGAACCGGGACCTGACCGGCTACCTGCAGCGCGCAAATAGCGTTGATGCCACGTCCAAGCCTGGTGGCGGCTCGATGAACGTTGAGGTCCATAACTACGCGCCGGCCCAGGTCGACGTGCAGCAGGATGGTGACCGCATGAAACTATTCATTCGCGAGGCAAAGAAACAGATTGCTGGCGACCTGGCCCGTGGCAATGGCGACGTGTCTAAAGCGCTTGCAGGGGCCTGGTCGGTCAAAAGGTCTGCACGATGAGCATCCTGAAAAGGCTCTATGCGAGCTCCGGCCCTGAGATAATCCATGAAGTGCTCGAGATCACTGACGGGATCACCACCTACTGGATGACCAAAGGGTGGGATGAGTTGACCATCACGCTCGAAACCGGCCAGGTGGTGGTGTGCACGCCCTGCGGCATGGACCTGGCTCTGCCGGCGCGTAATGACGACGGCACCCAGGACCTGACCTTCGCCCTGAGCAACATCGACGGCGTTGCCTCTGGCTTTATCCGTGCAGCGCTGAGGGATGGGCGCAGCATGTCGCTGATCTACCGCGCGTACACCTCCGACGACCTCGGCGCGCCGGCCCATGCGCCGCACCGGTTCAAGATCAAGGGCGGTTCAGTCACGGCGACCCAGGTCTCGGTGACCGCCGGCTACTTCGACCTGCTCGACACTCGGTGGCCACGCAACACCTACAACCTCAACGAATTCCCAGGGCTGCGCTACCTATGAACATCGATAAATACAACCTCGGCCTCTGGGTCGAGGGCGGTCGGCTGTGGCCGCATGTCGACTGCTACGGCCTGGTGCTGGAGGTTCGCCGCGACCTGGGCCTGCCGGCCTGGCCCGAGTGGGCGGAGATGCGCAAGGCCGACGGCGGGTTCGTGCGGGCGTGCGAGCAGATGATCCAGACCGCAGTTACCAGCTGCCCAGCGGGGCACGGCGCTGTCGCCGCTGCTTACCGGGGCCAAGTGCAGGACCACGTCGCCATCGTGCTGGAGGTCGCCGGCGCGCTGGAGGTGCTGGAGATCAACCCCAAGCGCAACGTCAGCCTGACACCCTTGCGCCGCTTTGAGCGGCGGTTTGCCAGAGTGGAGTACTACCGATGATCAGGCTTTACCCCAGCGGCCTTGAGGGCGAGCCACTTGAAACCCACGTCATCGAGGCCCCGATCCTGCTGGTTGATTGGCTGAAGAAGCAGGCGCCTGATTTCTCGCTGGAGCGCGAACACCCCATCTGTATCAAGGTCAGCGGCGAGCTCTTGCCGGTGGCGGATTGGGCTGAGTTCGTGGTGCGGCCAGAAACCGATGTGCGCATCTATCCCGAACCGCGGGCGAGTGCCTTGGTGGTGGCGGCCTGGGCTGCTGTGGCCGTTGCCGCTGTCGCCTTGGTCATGGTTCTGTCCATGAAAACGCCTGGGGTATCGCAGCCCGGCCAGGGCGATTCGATGGACCTCAACCCGGCGAAGGCCAACCGCGCCAAGGTCAACGAGCCGGTACGGGAGATCCTTGGCCGATACAAGGTCTACCCGGATTACGTGGTGCAGCCAGTCTCGCGCTTCGTCAATGAGCGCGAACTGCACACCAGCCTGTGCCTGTGCGTAGGTGCTGGGTCGCACGTCTTCCTGCCCAGCAGCATCAAGATCGGCGACACCCCGCTGGCCGCGTTCGGCACTGATGTGTCGTACGCCTTTTACAACCCAGGCGAGAGCCTGGCAGGTGATCCGCGGGCGGAGAATTGGTACTCGGTGGGGGAGGTCGGCGGTACCGATGCCGGCACCTCAGGCCTGGACACGGCATCGACAGCCAGCGGCGGAACCTCGGTGATTGCCGATGCGCTGGTGCTGGGCGGTCTGAGCGTGAGCCTTGCGGGCGAAAGCCCCGAGTTTCCCGAGGTGTGGGATGTGGGTTTGACCGTCACCATGCGTACGCCGAACAGCTACACGGTGAGCAGCGTTGGCGAGTACGACCGGATCTCCGGGCCGCTGGGTGATCTGGCTCCGTTCGTGGGTATGAAGGTCACCTTGTCCACCGATATGGACTATGACCTGGTGGTGGCCAGCTACTCGCCCTATGTGCCTCCGGTGCCCGGGTCGGGGGGCAGCCCATCGTCCGTGCAGGCGAGCGCATCGCCGACTACCTACGACTTCACGGCTTCCCCGGCGGTATGGACGATCACCTACCGGGGGAGTACGCGGACCATTTCGCTGGCGTCCAACTACTTGAACATGAGCGGCTTGGTCTCCTCGATCACCTCCCAGCTTGATGGAATGGGACTGACGGCCCAGGACAACTCAGGCCGCCTGCTGATCGCTGAGCCGTCGAGCCCTTACCGGGGCGGTACTCTCTCGCAGTCGAATGCCCCAGTGGCCGTGTTCGGCGTGGCCCCGGTATACACCGTGGGTTCGGCGTCAGCCGGCGGCGTGCCAGAGCAGCCGGCGTACATCGAGCTCAACTACGAAAACGGCACTCCCTTCGCCGGTCTTGAAGATGGATCGCAGCGGCTATCCCTGGGCTATCGCAGCCACCGCTACACCATCACTGACATTGATGGTCTAACCATGAGCGTTCAGCGCCTCACCGATGCCGGTGTGATAGATACCGGGTGGGCAGGGTTTGCTGTTCGGACGCTGTTGGACTTCTCCCTTAGCGCGGACGGTGCCTCCAACCTGGACTGGCTCGGTCCATTTATGGCCGTGCCGGAGCAGGAGGTGACCGATACCATCGAATATGATTTCTATCTACCAGGCGGTCTTGCCTGGTACAAGAGCAACGGCCATCGTCGGGCGGGATCTCTGAATGTTTTTGTCGAGTGGCGTGATGCGGCAATCGGCGGCGCTTGGACCAGAGAGGTGCACAACCTGCAGAGCAACACCGAGGACGCCATCGGCTTTACCTTCCGTAAGACACTGCCGTACAAGATGCGACCGCAGTACCGAGTTAGACGCGAAAATCCCGAGAGCGGCGGGAACACCCGCGACACCGTTTACTGGTATGGCCTGCGCTCGAAGCTGGAAGCCCCTGCAGTCTACCCCGGGGTGACCATCTTCACTGCATCGATCAGAACCGGAGACCGCCTGGGTGCTCAGTCAGATCGGCGCGTTAGCTTGGTGGCTGAGCGGCTATATGAAGGCTTCCCTGGTCGTTCAATCAGTGGCGCCGCGCTCCACGTTCTTGGCAGTCTAGGCATTCTGTCGGACGAGGTCGACACAGCGAAGCTGCTCGGGCTTGAGTCGTCATACTGGACGCCCCGCGGCGAGACTTTCGACCTGGAGTACACCGAAGCTTCGTCGGTGCGGGAGGTGCTGCAAACGATCTTCGCGGCCGGCATGAGTCATCTTACGCTGACAGAGGGATTGATTAGCGCGATCCGGGAAGGTGTACAGCCCGTTAGGGGCACCATCACTAACCACGAACTTACCGACGAGCTCACCGCCTCATTCACTGCGCCTGGCCAGGATGACTTCGACGGAGTAGACGTGAAGTATGTCGACCCACGTACCTGGTCAGAGGAAACAGTGCCTTGTCGGATCGGTGACAGCCTTGGCCTGAAGGTCGATGCCATCACTTTGGATGGTGTTCTGGATCGGGATCGCGCCTGGCGCATCGGCATGAGGCTGTTGCGCAAGCACCAGTCCCAGCGTTGGTCGTACTCTGGAACCACCGATCTCGAAGTGCTGTGCTATGAACGCTTTGATCGCATCGCCCTGGCCGACGACATTCCAGGAACCAGCCAGTCGGCACTGATCATCGGCGCTCGGCAGGTCGGCGACCGTGTCGTACTCGAGGTGACGGAGCCGCTGGACTGGGGCGTGGACAGCCCGCGCATCATGATCCGGCGTCATGATGGGTCTGCCACCGCGCTGATCGTGCCGACCCGGGTAAGCGAGTACGAGATGAGCATTGCCGCGACCGACTTGGATTTTGATCTGGTCACCGACCTAGCGATAGAGCCGGCCC
>NZ_BCBD01000091.1:0-21559 GCF_001320345.1 Pseudomonas sp. NBRC 111127
CTGTGTCGCCCAGGTGCTGAAGGACTACACCGCCAAAGTCTCCATCAGCGCAAAAGATCCGGCAGAGCCAGCACCAGAGCCTGAGGCGTCTGCTGCCTGACGGCGTTCGCAACCACCCAATGCCCGCCCAGCGCGGGCTTTTTTTCGCCTGGAGAACAGCATGTCCACACCTCGCGGCATCCGCAACCGGAACCCCGGCAACATCGATTTCAACCCCCGCAACGACTGGCGGGGCCAGCTAGGCCTGGAGGAGGGAGTGGCCAAGCCACGCTTTGCCCGCTTCGACGAAGCTGAGAACGGCATCCGCGCCCTGGGCAAGCTGCTACTGAACTACCGTGGCAAGGACGGCATGCCCGGGGTTGGCAAGCCGGGCATCGACACCCCCATCGAATTCATCAGCCGCTGGGCGCCTTCGACCGAGAACAACACCACAGCCTACGCCCAGGCCATCGCCAAGCGCCTCGGTGTCGGCGTGCGCGACTCGATCGACATCAGCAACCCCCGCGTGCTGCGCGAGACCGTCGTGGGCATCATCGTGCACGAGAACGGCAGCAACCCGTACAGCGACCAGGTGATCGACGAGGGCGTGCGGAGGGCGCTGGCGTGAATGCCTGGTTGCTGCGAGCCGCTGGCGCCGGCCTGCTGATCCTGTTCGGAATGGTGGTGGGCGCCTGGGCCACCACTGGCCACTTACGGCCGGCTCTCGACGAGGCGCAGGACCGGGTGGCAGCGTGCACCGCAGCGCGCGACAACCTCGCCGGCCTGGCAACGGAGCAGGGCAAGGCCCTGGGCGACCTGGTGCTGGCGGCGAATGCCCGCCAGGCCGCCGCCGAGCAAGCAGTAAGCGAAGCCAAGGCCAGCGCAGATCTGGACTACTCCGCGGCGAACCGGCTACAGCAGGAGCGCACAGGTGGTGACCAGTGCGCAGCGGCCGCCTCTATCATCGACAAGGAGCTTGGGTTATGAGGATGCCGTTGATTGTGTGCGTGCTGGCGCTGGCTGGGTGC
Source organism: Pseudomonas sp. NBRC 111127 (assembly GCF_001320345.1). Lineage (NCBI taxonomy): Bacteria > Pseudomonadati > Pseudomonadota > Gammaproteobacteria > Pseudomonadales > Pseudomonadaceae > Pseudomonas > Pseudomonas sp. NBRC 111127. The sequence goes on from NZ_BCBD01000091.1 coordinate 1,008, forward strand.
GGCAGCCGGGCCGAGCCGCAGGTGCAGTACGTGCGCGTTGAGGTGCCGGTGCAGGTGCCGTGCCAGGCGCCGGAGGTCGCGGTGCCGTCGTGGGCTGCTGCTGGCCTGCGCAAGAGCGATAGCTTGGAGGTAAAGGTCAGAGCGCTGCTGGCAGAGAGGCGGCAGAGGATCGGTTACGCACGGCAGATCGAGGCTGCAATCCACGCATGCAAGTGAGGCCATACAGCGGCAATGAGCTGGCAGAGAAAGCCGGCAAACATCAAGCTCAAGGCTGCCCACGCAATTTTCTTTGCAAGTGCCTTTTGGTGTTCTGCTTCTTCTCTCAGTTGCCCGACCGTTTTTCCGTTGATAACTGTCCCATCCTCTAAGCCGCGGCCGGTTTCGGCATCAGCGAAGCTTTGAGGTAGAGCCCAGAAGAAAATGAGAACGACGCCAATCATGTTCAGGCAAAGCCCGACAATGTTGAGGATATCCATTGCTTCCTGCAATCTAGATAAAAAGGAGGGGTAGTTCCGGCCGCCCGAATCGCACGCGTCAGGCGGCCTAGCTTTACACTTTCGCTAAAACGATAGCGGCGATGAGACCCAGCACAACAGCGGTCACCGGGTCGAGCCCGTAGGTGCAGAGACCCCAGACTACGCCACCAAACGCCGTGAGACGTTTAGGTAAAGCTGCTGAACCAGCCTGATTCAAAACACCCATGGGGCGCCCTCCTCTAGCTGTTTCTCCAGGTCTCATGTAGCAGTTGGCGAGGAGGTTCAGACTTCGCCGCATATTCCCTGTTTCCCAGCTACGGGTTTTTCCAGCGAGGGTGGCGCGGCGGCCCAACTGGCTTGTTGTGGCCAGTAGTCAGCTGGCCAGCGTCTCGAAGTGGCCGAACGATAGCACTTCCCCTGGCCTGTTTTCCACAGGAAAAGCGTGGGGGAATTCTGGGGGAATTGATCCCCCCAATGGTGTGGAGTGATGTTGCGTCATCGTGCGTTGAAGTGCCTGATTTTATTGGGTTTTGAAAAAATTACTCAAAAAAATATGAGGCCGAAAACGGATTCGAAATCCGTTGTACTGGCAACAGTACCTAGGGTTCAAATCCCTATCTCTCCGCCATACGCGAAGTAGCCGAAGCCCCCGAAAACGTTGAAGTTTTCGGGGGCTTCGTCGTTTTGGTGGTTTGGGTCAGGGCAGCCATAGGCAAAATGGTTCTGTGATGTTGTCGGTGGGCAGTGTTTTTATTGCCCTGGAATCGTGTTTGCCGGGCTGGCCCCTTCGCGGGCACGCCCGCTCCCACAGGGGACGGTGCTGCACCTGAAAACCTGTGGGAGCGGGCGTGCCCGCGAAGGGGCCGGTCCTGCCGACGCTGAGGACCGCAACATTTTGTCTTGAACTGCCAATAGCACCTTGGGCTACAATGCGGCCCTCTACTACACCACTCACGCCCAGGCCAAACGCCGTAATGATTACGCGCGCTGGGCGATGACTTTATCTGACATGGATTCGTTGGATGCTTCGCGCCGTACTGGTCTTCCTTTTTGCCCCGCGCCGGGCGGCTGAATTGCCGCTCGCGACCAGTGCCGCGCCCCCTCTCAAATCCCCGCACACCTTCGCCTGCCGCCGCCTGCCATTGGCTGCGGTACGCGGCTGTGCGCCCCATCGACAATGGAGTGCTCCACTTGCGTAAGAAATTCGTCGCGTCCCTTCTGGCGGTCGCCATCGCTTCTACCACGGCCTGTGCACAGCTCGGGATCAGCAAAGAGCAAGCGGGCACGGTGATCGGTGGCCTGGCTGGCGTTGCCATCGGTTCGACCTTGGGCAGTGGCAACGGCAAGATTGCCGCCGCGCTGATCGCGGGCGGGATTGGCGCCTACGTCGGCAACCGCATCGGCAATATGCTCGATGAGAAGGACCAGCAGGCCCTGGCGCTGCGCACCCAGGAAGTACTGAGCCAGCAGCAGGCTACGGCCAGCGCCCAGCCCGTGACCTGGAAGTCCGACCACTCTGGCGCCAGCGCGCAGATCGTGCCGGGCAAGGAATACACCAAGACCAAGCAGGTCGAGGTCAAGCGCGCGCCCAAGATCCAGGCCGTGCCGTCGATGAAGCTGATCAACGAACCGTACGTGACCACCAGCGACAACCTGAACGTACGCGCCGCGCCGAACGCCTCTGGCGAGAAGGTCGGCAGCCTGAAGAACCACACTGAGTTCACCGCAGTGGGCGCCACCGGCGACTGGATCCTGGTCGGGCGCAAGGGGGTGACCGTGGGCTACGTGCACAAGGACTACGTGGAGCCCAAGGCGCAGGCCGTGGCCAAGCGGGTGACCCCGGCGGTAAACCTGGACGAGCTGGACGTTGCCGCCAGCAAGGAAACCCAAGCCTTCGACCTGGACTCGCTGCAGTCGCTGCCCACCCAGACCGTTGCCGCCGAAGCGGCCTGCCGCCCGGTCACCGTCAGCCTGAAGGCGCAAAACGGCAAGACCGAACAAGAGCAGAACACCTTCTGCAAACAAGCCAACGGCACCTGGGAACTGATCTGAGGACTCCATGAAAAAGCACGCGCTCGCGCTGGCTGTGATCGGCGCTTGTGGTCTGGTACCGCAAGCGTTCGCCCATGAGCTGGCCTATTCCAAGAAAGACAACATCAAGGTCGAAGTGCCTGGCGATGCCAGCACCTGGTGCAAACCCCAGGTCGACCTGACCATCAGCCGCCCAGCCTGGGATAACCAGGAACTGCTGACGGGCCTGCTGAGCAAGCTGCCGTTCGTGTTTGCCAAGGACTGCTCGACCGCCAAGGTGAGTTGGAAGGCAGTCGATGGCAACGGCAAGCTGTACGCCAGCGGCTCGGGCAATGCCAGCAACCTGGGGCTGGTGACCCTGGCTGCTGCACCTGCCGTTGCCGCCCCGGCGCCTGCTGCACCGGAACCGGCGGCGGCTCCGGCAGCGGAGCAGGCACCTGCCCCTGCACCTGCCACGGCAGAGGCCCCGGCAGTTGCCGAACCCGTCCCCGCGCCGGCACAACCAGCACCGGCGCCCGCCGTAGCGGCAGAACCAGCGCCTGCTGCGCCCGCCCAAGCCCCTGCTGCACCACCCGCGGCGGCCCCAGCCCCTGCCCCAGCAGTGGCCGCAGCCCCCAGCTCGGACTTTGGCCGCCCGGTGGTCCTGGCAAACCCCAACCTGATGCAGGTAACCGACGGCGCCGGCTGCAAATGGGTGCTGAGCAAATCGATCATCGGTGCAGGCGACACCCTGTCGTTCGGCACCACCCCGGCCATGCCGTGCCCGGCCTCCGGCTTTGGCCAAGGCAGCTTCGACAGAATCAGCTGGAAAGCGGTGGGTACCTATCGTGGCGATAACTGGGACAAGGTCTATGCCCACCCCAGTGGCCTGATCTTCACCAAGCGCCTTGAGGCCGCAGTGAAGGACAAGGCGGTTTCCTACCTGACTGCCGACGCAGACCAGGCCGCATTCCTGGTGGGTGAAATCCCCGGCCGGCAAATGAAGGTGTACCTGACCTTCAGCCGTTCCAGCTATGGCGTATTGCGCCCGTTCGGCAGCGACCCGTACTACGTGGCGGTCACCCCGGACGAATCATTTGCCCTGGACCCGGCCAAGTACAAGGAGGCCGCGCTGGAGATCTTCGACCTGGTCAAGACCGCCTCGCCGTCCACCACCGATGTGGCCACCCTGTTGATCGTCAAGAACATCTCGGCCATCACCAACAGCCTTTGGGGCAATGACGCGCAGAAGATCACCCGCAACCGCATCGGCATCAACCGCCAAGGCCTGTTCTTCGATGTGCGCGACGGTGCCAACTGGGCGGTACAGCGTGAACAGCAGCGCCAGCGCGAGCTGCGCCAGCGCCAGCAGGAACTGGCGCGCGTGCACACCCGAGTGCTGGAGCGCTACCAACAGCTGCAGGACGGCATGAGCGAGTTCAAGGGGCGTGAAACCGAGGCGCTGGCGCAGATGGCCGGCATCAAGGTGCGCTTCGCGTCGCCACTGGAGCAGCAGAACCCGGCGACCTCGGCCACTGTGGCGACGATGATGGTGCATGTAACCGGCAAGCAGGGCGACTTCTACAGCATCGACTTCCCGAGCAAAGGCCGCCTGGTCGCGGACGAGGAATACGGCGAGGGCTGGTACGTAACCCAAGTGGCCAACGCCACGCCTTACTACCCGCTGGACGACGGCCGCGCGGTGCCCACCTACCGCGCCTACAGCGCCGGCGAGCCAGAGGCCTGCAAGCAGGAACACTGTGCCGACCGCGTATCGTTCGGTGCCGTACTGGCCAAGGAATTCCCCAACGCCGGCATCGATTTCAGCTGGACCCCCGAGGTCTCCCAACAGTACGTGAACGACTGGAACAACGCTTCCGCCATGGTCCAGTGAGGCAAACACCATGATCAAACAGATGAACAAGAAGCAGCTGCTGATGGGCGGTGTGGCCGCAGCGGTGCTGGTGCTCGGCGGTGGCTATGCCCTGCTTTCCAGCTCGGGCAAGAAGGCTGCGATGGCCTACTACGACGACTTCAAGGAGCGCTACTTCCTGGAAGACGTCTTGTCCGAGGGCGACATTTCCTACTCGGCGTTTTCCGGCAACCTGACCGTGGCCGACCCGGAGATCCGCGTGGCCGCCGCACAGACCAACGGGGCTCAGCAGTTCATGCGCGGCCTGTCAGGCCTGATGGAGTCGGTGCAGGGCAGTTCGGCTGAGGAAGGCCTGGCCGGTTGGGCCAAGTACCAGCTCAATGCCAGCCGCGATGTGGCCGGCGTGTACCTGAAGGCAGATGCGCTGAAACTGGCGCACGACGGGGACAGCAAGGACGGCAGCATCCATGTGCAGTTGCTGGGCATGCAGATGGGCAACCCGTTCGTGGCCACCAAGGGCGCCGAGGTGGTGTTGGTGGCCGATGTCAGCGACGAGATCCAGCCACGGGCCGAGCTGCTCGCCAACGGGCGCGCCGCCCCGTCGAGTTTCAACTGGGGGGGCAACATGGCCGTGCGCCAGCCGGTGACCGGTGCCTTCCTGGTCAGCAGTACCGGCGACTTTGGTACCACGGTCGACCTGGACTTCACCATCAAGCGCTCCAGCGACGGTGAAGGCTCGATGAAGTTCGTGGTTACCCACCGCAACGACGGCTCCAAGGTCGGTGAGATCGTGCGCAAGGCCGAGTTCCAGTCGCTGCCGGAGCTGGACGATGTTGAAACCCAGCTCAAGAGCGCCCTGAGTGCCATGGTGATCGGCGCCTACAGCGCGTATTCCGGCCAGGCGGTGCTGGCGGAGGCGGTGAGCGGCTTTGCCCGCAAGGCCAAGGTCGAGAACTACACCTTGAGCTACAGCGGCTTCAAGCCGCTCAAGCAGGCGTTCAACGATTACCAGCAGCGGGTTCCCAAGGCCAAGTTCGCGGCATTCTGCCAGGAAGTGGGGCTGTCATCGTGGAGCAGTGATTTCGGCGCGAAGGCGAAGAACCACAGCGACTCCGAATGTGCCATCGGGCAGAAGCTGGTCGAAGACGGCCAGTTCGAGGAAACCTACACCTTCAAGGAAGGCAAGAGCCTGTTCGCAGCAGTGTTCGTGAGCAAGGCGTACCAGCTGGAAACCGATTGATAGGGAAGGGCTGAGCATTTAAGACCCTGCGACTTGGATCCAATGCTCAGTTTCTGTATCATCCCGCCGCCATCAGACGATGGCCGCAAATGTTTCATTTAAAGGACTTAGTAATGAAAAAGCTGTTCAAGGCCACTGTAGCCGTTGCTGTCGTTTCGGGTGTTGCCCTGCTGTCGGGTTGCACTGGCCAGGTTTACAACCAACCGAAAAACTGCACCTACGACTACCTGTTCCACCCTTCGGTTTCCATCTCCAAGATCATCGGTGGCTGCGGCCCGATCGATAAACTGCCTCAGCAGCAGTAATCTTGGCGGTACCCTGATCGCGCCCCTTGCGGCGTGATCCAATGCCCCCGGTCATGCAAATGGCCGGGGGTTTTTGTTATCCGGGCAAGGGTTACCAGCGCAGCGAAACGGTGCCGAGCAAGGTGCGCTCTTCACCCCAGTAGCAGCGCCCGGCGTTATTGCAGCCTGCCACGTATTCTTTGTCGAACAGGTTGCGCGCGTTCACCTCTACCGACCAGTTGTCGTCTATCTCGTAGCCTACCTTGGCGTCTACCAAGGTCACGTCACCCGTATCCAGCGTGCCGTACAGGCTGGCCGGGGTGTAGGCGAAGGTGCTGTCGAAGTGGCGCACACCGCCGCCAAGCTGCAGGCCCTTGAGCAGCCCGTCACGCCAGCGGTAGGTGCCCCATACCGATGCCTGGTTGCGCGGCACGCCGGTCATCTGGTGGTCTTCGTACAACGACCCAGCCACGTCCTTGGTAATGCGCGAATCGGTGTAGGTGTAGGCGGCCGTCAGATTGACGTGCTCGCTGAGGTCGCTGTTCAGTTCAAGCTCCACACCCTTGGCGCGGCTGGCGCCGATCTGACGGTAGTCACCCACGGCCGCGTCGTAGAGCACATCGTCCTTTTTGCGCAGGTCGAACACCGATGCGGTAACGGCGGTGTTCCAGCCCTTGGGTTCGTACTTGATGCCGAGTTCGTACTGCTCGCTGGTGGTGGGGTCGAGTGGGCCGCTTCTGCTTTCGGTCTGCTGGGTCGGGGCGAAGGCGGTGGCATAGCTGGCGTACGGTGACAGGCCATTGTCGAACTGGTACATCACGCCGGTTTGCCAGGTGAACTTGCTGTCCCAGCTGTTCATGTCGGCCGCGGCGTTGAGGGTGCCTGCCTTGTTGCGGTACTGGCTGTTGACCCGGTCCAGGCGCCCGCCCAGCAGCAGCACCCACCGGTCGACCTTGGTTTGCAGCTGGCTATAGAGGCCGTACATGGTCTGTTCCAGCAGGGCGTTCTGCACAGGCGACGGCGTACTCGGCTTGCCGTTCCAGACCGGCGCGAATACGTTGATGGTGCCGCCGTTGCCGGCATTCCAGTCCTGGTTGAATGAGGTGCGGTCCAGGCTCAGCCCTGCCAGCACGGTGTGGTCGAAGGCGCCGGGGGTGAAGTGGCCTTCGAACTGGTTGTCCAGCGAGTAGGCGATGGACTTGTTATAGCGGTCGTAGGCCGTGTTGCCGAGGGTACTGCCGAAGCCCTTGTCGTTCAGGTTGCCTGGCCACATTTCCTGGCGGTCGATGCGCGACTGCAGGTAGCGCGAGTTCTGGCGGAACTGCCAGGTGTCGTTGAAGCGGTGGCTGAACGCGTAACCCAGGCTCCAGGTTTCCCGCTCGAAGTTGTCCCAGTCCGGGTTGCCGGACAACTGGTCCTTGTCGATCTTGCCGTTGGGGTTGTGCAGCAGGGTACCGGCGGCGGGGAAGCCCAGCTCCATCAGGGTGCGGTCGCGCTGATAGGTGGCCAGCACGGTCAGGCTGTTGTCATCATCGAAATTCAGCGTCAGCGAGGGGGCAAGGTACAGGCGGTCGTCGGGCTGGTGGTCGACCTGGGTGTCGGCGTTGCGGCCCAGCATCACCAAGCGGCCCAGTACATTGCCCGCATCGGTCAATGGCCCGGAAATGTCCACGCCCAGCTGGCGGCGGTTGTGCGAGCCGTAGCTCAGTTGCACTTCCCCGCGGGGCTCGGCGGTGGGCTGCTTGCTGACCAGGTTGACCACGCCGCCGGGGGCGTTTTCACCGTACAGGATCGAAGTCGGCCCGCGGAACACTTCCACCCGCTCCAGGCCATAGGGTTCGCTGCTGGTGTCGTAGCGGTTGCCCTGTACCCGCAGGCCGTCGCGCAGCAGGCCATAACCGTAATCGGTAGCGTTGAAGCCGCGGATGAAGAACAGGTCGCCGGCCTGGCCATCGCCGCCGGCGAAGGGCGGCGAGAAAATGCCCGGCACATAGCCCAGCACTTCGGTGAGGGTTTGTGACTGCTGGTCGTCCAGGCGCTGGCGGGTCACCACCGAGACAGAGCGTGGGGTATCGGCCAGGGCGCTGCTGGTCTTGCTGGCCGTGCTGCTGGCGACCGCACGGTAACCCGTGTCGCTCTGGCCGTTGCTGACCAGCAGGGTGGCTGCATTGATCGCGGTAGCGTCCAGTTGCAGGGCGTTGCCCTCGGCCTGCGGTTGCAGCACATAGCCGGCGTTGCCTTGTGCAACCGCTTGCAAGCCACTGCCCTGTAGCAGGCGGGCCAGGCCCTGGGCCACGCTGTAGCGGCCTTGCAGGCCCTGGCTGAGCTTGCCGGCGGCCAGCTCGTTGCTGCCGGCCAGGTAGATGCCGGCCTGGCTGCTGAACTGGTTGAGGGCGCTGGCCAGCGAGCCGGGGGCGATATCGAAGCGGGTTTCGGCGGGCTGTTCGGCATGGGCCAGGTTGGCCGGCAACATCAGCGGTGCGGCGGCACACAGCGAAAGGGGCGCGGCAAGCGCCAGGCGAAGCATGGGTTGGAAGGGCGTCGGCATGCGGGTCTCTGGAGTCGGTAAGGTGAGTTGGACGGGCTATGCCGGGTTAACCGAACGCGATTGGAAAAAGGGAACTGGCTTGGCATTAATTTTCATAACTGATGAACACCGCGTCGCCTGCTTCGCGGGCTCGCCCGCTCCCACAGGTACTGCGCCGGCTTCGCGTTCACGCTGTCTCTGTGGGAGCGGGCATGCCCGCGAAGAATCCAGCGCGATGCAAGGCGCTGGGTTCAAAGGTGTTCAGGTATCAAGCCGGCTCGACTGTGACCCACCACGGCGTCAGCCGCTGCACCCGCACCGGCAGTGCCGCTTGCAGCAATTCCAGCGCCCGGTCGGTATCGTTGAGCGGAAACGCCCCCATCACCGACAACGTCGCCACCTCCGGGTGCCAGCCCAGGTGCCCATGGCGGTAGCGCCCAAGGGTTTGCAGCAAATGCGCCAAGGGCATGCCTTCGGCGTTCAGCCTGTGCTGAACCCACGACTCGCCTGCGCTTTGCGCCGCGCGGGTAGCGCCCACGCCCCGCGCATTGAACGCCACCTGCTGCCCGGCCTGCACAGTGCGGCGTTCGCCGCCAAGCGCGGTGCACACCTCCACGGCGCCGGCGTACACGGCCAGCCGGGTGTTGTCGCCCTGCTGGCACACGGCAAAGCGCGTACCCAGGGCGTGCATGCGCCCTTGCGCGGTGTCGACGAAGAACGGCCGGCGTGGGTCGTGGGCCGTTTCCACCAGCAGTTCGCCGAAGCGCAGCGCCAACACCCGGCTGCGCGGGGTGAACTGCAGGTCCACGGCACTTTGTGCGGCCAGCCACAGTTGGCTGCCATCGGCCAGGCGGGTTTCGCGGATTTCACCGATGCCAGTGGCCAGGTCTGCCCCCCAACCCGCCAGGGGTGCGCCTTGCCAGGCCCGCCAGCCGAGCAGCGAGCCCGCGCCCAGCACCAGCAGCGACTTGAGCCCGCTGCGCCGGCTGAAGCGGCGCGCGTCCTGCTGGCGCAATGCCTGGCTGGCCGCCACCCCTTCGCCCTGTAGTGGGGCAAAGCGCTGGCCCACCCGCTGCACATAGTGCCAGGCCGCCTGATGGTCGCTGTGCTGCTGCAGCCAGTGCAGCCATTGCTGGTGCAACTGAGGGGTGGCATGTTCGTCCTGCAATTGCACGTACCAGTGGGCGGCCTGCTGCAGGCTGGTGTGGCTGAGCGTGTGCGCGGGTGCGGTCATGGCGTTACTCCACCAGCAAGCCGTCAAGTTCGGCTTCCAGAATGGCGCAGTGCAGAAACGCCTGGGCCAGGTACTTCTTGATCATGCGTTCGCTCACGCCCAGGTGGGCGGCAATGTCGCGGTAGGCCAGGCCGTCTATCTGCGCCAGCAGGAACGCCTGGCGCACCTTGCCCGGCAAGCGCAGCAGCATGGCATCCACCTCGTGCAGGGTTTCGACGATGATCGCGCGTTGTTCGGGGGAGGGCTGCACGGCCTCGGGCTGCAGGGCCAGGTACTGTAACCAGGCGTGCTCCAGCTTCTGCCGGCGCCAGTGGTCCACGCACAGGCCGCGGGCGATGGTCGCCAGGTACGAGCGCTGGCCACGCTCGCCACCCTGCGGCAGCGGGCGTTTGAGCATCCGCACGAAGGTGTCCTGAACCAGGTCGGCGGCATCGCAGTGGCAACCCAGCCGGCGGTACAAAAAGCCGAGCAGCCAGCGCGAATGGCTGTGGTACAGGCGATGAAGCGGGTGATTCAACTCGGGTATCGAAACCACGGCGGCATCCGGCGCGAGCGCGAAAGGGTGCGAATGAGAAATGATCGCAATAGTAGGGCTGTCGGCGCAATACTGCAATCGGCAAGATGTTTTGCCTGCGCGCCATGGGACAACCTGCCGCCTTGACGTAAAGGGCTGCAATTTGTTTGTGCAGGCATTTCAAGTACAATCGGCAAAACGATTCAGCCAAGTCAGTCAATTCGACAAAAGGCAGGGTCGTTTTCTCGTTCTCTAGCTGCTGAACAATGATCAATAACAAGCCTGCGCTGAAGAACACGCTTTACTTGGGCCAGCCACAGGCCCTCCCTCTGTTCTTATGACTGGAATTGATCAATGTTCAAGAAAGCTGGCAAGACCTTGCTGGGTCTGGCTGTCGCTGCAAGCTGCATGCAAGCGCACGCCGCAGAAACCAAGAAAGTCGACGTACTGCTGGTCGGCGGCGGCATCATGAGCTCCACCCTGGCCGTGTGGCTGCACGAGCTGGAGCCAAGCTGGTCGATGGAAATGGTCGAGCGCCTGGACGGCGTGGCCGAGGAAAGCTCCAACGGCTGGAACAACGCCGGTACCGGCCACTCGGCGCTGGCCGAGCTGAACTACACCCCGGAAGACAAAGACGGCAACATCAATATCTCCAAGGCCATCGAAATCAACGAGGCCTTCCAGATTTCCCGTCAGTTCTGGTCGTGGCAGGTTCGCCAGGGCGTGCTGAAGAACCCGCATTCGTTCATCAACACCACCCCGCACATGAGCTTCGTCTGGGGCGATGACAACATCAAGTTCCTGAAGAAGCGTTACGACGCGCTGCAGGCCAGCCCGCTGTTCCGCCCGATGCAGTACTCCGAGGACCACGCGCAGATCGCCAAGTGGGTCCCGCTGATGATGGAAGGCCGCGACCCGAACCAGAAGCTGGCCGTGACCTGGACGCCAATCGGCACCGACGTGAACTTCGGCGAGATCACCCGCCAGTTCGTTGGCCACCTGCAAACCCAGAAAGGCTTCGACCTGAAGCTGTCCAGCGAAGTGCAGGACATCACCCGCAACAAGGACGGCTCCTGGCACGTCGAGTACAAGAACCTGAAGGACGGTACCGAGTCGGCCACCGACGCCAAGTTCCTGTTCATCGGTGCCGGCGGTGGTGCCCTGAAGCTGCTGCAGAAGTCGGGCATTCCAGAAGCCAAGGAATACGCAGGCTTCCCGGTGGGTGGCTCGTTCCTGGTCACCGAGAACCCGACCGTGGCCATGCAGCACATGGCCAAGGCCTACGGTATTGCTTCGACCGGCGCGCCACCCATGTCGGTACCGCACCTGGACACCCGCGTGCTGGACGGCAAGCGCGTGGTCCTGTTTGGCCCGTTCGCCACCTTCTCCACCAAGTTCCTGAAGAACGGTTCGTACCTGGACCTGCTGAGCACCACCACCCCCCACAACGTGTGGCCGATGACCAAAGTCGGTATCGAGCAGTACCCGCTGGTGGAGTACCTCGCTGGCCAGCTGATGCTGTCTGACGACGACCGCTTCGAAGCCCTGCGCACCTACTTCCCGAACGCCAAGAAGGAAGACTGGAAACTGTGGCAGGCCGGCCAGCGCGTGCAGATCATCAAGCGTGATGCCGAGAAGGGCGGTGTGCTGAAGCTGGGTACCGAAGTGGTGGCCTCCGAAGACCGCACCATCGCAGGCCTGCTGGGTGCCTCGCCAGGTGCTTCGACCGCTGCGCCGATCATGCTCAACGTGCTGGAAACCGTGTTCAAGGAGAAGGTCGCTACCCCAGAGTGGCAGGCCAAGATCAAGCAGATCGTTCCGAGCTACGGCACCAAGCTCAATGATTCGGCAGCGGCCACCCAGAAAGAGTGGAACTACACCGCTGAAGTACTGCAACTGGAGAAGCCACCGGTGATCGACGCCAGCGTCGGTACCACCGTTGCGCCAAGCCAACCGGTTGAAAGCAAGCCAGAGAACGACATGGCGCTGTAATTGGCCGCCGGGTTGTGACCGAAAGCCACGGGGGTGACCTCGTGGCTTTTTTGTTGCCTGTTCGGGGCTGTTTGCGGCGCAGGGCAGGTATTACTGCTGGCGCAGAATGCACGCCAGCAACCCCGGGAAGCGGGCCTCCAGCATTTCGCTGCGCAGCGAATTCATATGGGTTGTGCCCACATTGCGGGTATGCACCAACCCCGCATCACGCAAGACGCGAAAGTGGTGGGACATGCTCGACTTGGGCCGGCCGCCGTCTAGTTCGCCGCACGTGGCTTCGGCCACACCGGCCAGCTGGCGCACGATGCCCATGCGCACGGGGTCGCTCAGGGCGTACAGCAGGCGCTCCAGCACCAGGTCTTCAGGGTTGGGATGTTTATAGGCTCGCATGCTGCACATGATACCGGGGGTTTCCATTATTGCCATAGTTCGATTATGATCGAACAATCGTATCCATATAGCCCGGGAGTTTCCCATGTCCGCGTTGTTCCAACCTTACACCCTCAAGGACGTCACCCTGCGCAACCGCATCGCCATTCCGCCGATGTGCCAGTACATGGCCGAGGACGGCATGATCAACGACTGGCACCATGTGCACCTGGCCGGCATGGCCCGGGGCGGTGCCGGCTTGCTGGTGGTCGAAGCCACGGCGGTGGCACCGGAGGGGCGCATTACCCCCGGCTGCGCCGGCATCTGGAGCGACGCCCATGCCCAGGCGTTCGTACCGGTGGTACAGGCGATCAAGGCAGCAGGTTCGGTACCGGGCATCCAGATCGCCCACGCCGGGCGCAAGGCCAGCGCCAACCGGCCCTGGGAAGGTGACGACCATATTGCCGCCGACGATGCCCGCGGCTGGGAAACCATTGCCCCGTCGGCCATTGCCTTTGGCGCACACCTGCCAAAAGTGCCGCGTGCCATGACCCTGGACGACATCGCCCGGGTCAAGCAGGACTTCGTCGATGCCGCCCGCCGTGCACGCGATGCCGGCTTCGAGTGGATCGAGCTGCACTTTGCCCACGGCTACCTGGGGCAGAGCTTCTTCTCCGAGCACTCCAACAAGCGTACCGATGCCTACGGTGGCAGTTTCGACAACCGCAGCCGCTTCCTGCTGGAAACCCTGGCGGCAGTACGTGAAGTGTGGCCAGAAAACCTGCCGCTGACGGCGCGTTTTGGCGTGTTGGAGTACGACGGCCGTGATGAGCAGACCCTGGAAGAGTCGATCGAGTTGGCGCGGCGGTTCAAGGCTGGCGGCCTGGACCTGCTGAGCGTGAGTGTCGGCTTTACCATCCCTGATACCAACATCCCATGGGGCCCGGCGTTCATGGGGCCGATTGCCGAGCGTGTGCGCCGTGAAGCCAAGCTGCCGGTGACGTCGGCGTGGGGTTTCGGTACCCCGCAGCTGGCCGAAGCGGCATTGCAGGCCAACCAGCTGGACCTGGTGTCGGTAGGCCGCGCGCACCTGGCCGACCCGCACTGGGCCTACTTTGCGGCCAAGGAGCTGGGGGGGGAAAAAGCCTCCTGGACCTTGCCAGCGCCTTATGCGCACTGGCTTGAGCGTTATCGCTGAGACACGCTCTGTGCGGGCTGCGTGGCGGCTGGGCCGCCCAGCGGCCCCCCGGGCCTAAAAACGGCCTAGCCGGTAAGCCGCCAGCTCGGCCCCGCCAGCCCGCTCAGCCAAACGCCCCACCCATTGCGCCGTGACCGCCGCCTGGGTCAACCCCAGGTGTTGGTGCCCGAACGCCAACAGCACCCGCCCGTCACACACACGGTCGATCACCGGCAGTGAATCGGGCAGCGAAGGCCGAAAGCCCATCCACGGCGTGGCGCCTTCAACACTCAGGTCCTGCTGAAACAAACCTTTGCTCAAGCGGTGCAACTGCCACGCCCGCTGCATGCTCGGCGGCGCCTCCAGCCCGGCGAACTCCACCGTGCCGGCCAGGCGCAGGCCTTCGGCCATGGGGGTCATGATGAACTTGCGCTCCAGCGAAGTGACCGCAAAGGGCAGGCGCTGGTGTTCGCCAGGCAGCATCAGGTGGTAGCCACGCTCGGTGTCCAGCGGCACCCGTTTGCCGGTCAGGGCAGCGGTGAGCCGTGCCGAATGCGCACCGCAGCTGAGCAGCACCTGGCGGGCGTTGAACGTGCCCTGGGCGCTGGCCAGGCTGACCCCGCCGCTGTGCAGGTGGCCACCCTCTACCTGCGCTTGTACAAAGCGCACGCCGCTGGCCTTGGCCGCCTCGAACAACGCGCAGACCACCCGGTAGGGGTCGATGAAATGCCCGGTGTTGGGGAAAAACAACCCGCCAAGCAACGACTCGCTCAACTGGGGCGCGGCTGCGCGTACGGCGTGTGCCGACCAGTAATCCACGGGCACGGCCTGCTGTTGCAGGCGCGCCTGCAACGCCGCCAGCGCCTGCCGTGATTCGGGGCGCTCGAACACCAGCAGCGAGCCCGCTGCGTGAAACAGCTCGCTGCGCCCGATCGAGCCCAGCAGCTGTTGCCAGGCCCCCAGGCTGGCTTCGTTCAACCGGCGAATGCCGGCCACGCTGCGCTGGAACGGCGCCGGGCGCAGGTTAAGCAGCAGCCGGGTGAACCACGGCATGGCCTTGGGCAGGTACTTCCAGTCCAGCCGCAGCGGGCCCATGGGGTCGAGCAGCATGCGTGGCAGGCGCTTGAGGATCGACAGGTCGGCAATCGGGAACACTTGCTCGGTCGCCAGGTGCCCGGCATTGCCGAACGAGGCGCCATGGCCGGGCGCCTGGCGGTCGAGCAGGGTGACCCGGCGGCCCTGACGGGCCAGTTGCAGGGCGCAGGCGACGCCGACGATGCCGGCGCCCACCACGGCGATGTCGGTTTCAGCGGTTTGGTGCATGCTCAGTCTTCCCGTTTACCGTCCAGCCGGCGCCGCAGTTGCAGCGGGTTGGCCTGTTGCAGGGCCTGTGGCAGCAGCGCATCGGGGAAGTCCTGGTAGCACACTGGGCGCAGGAAACGCAGGATCGCCGCTGTACCCACCGAAGTGGTGCGCGCATCGGTGGTGGCCGGGAACGGGCCGCCATGCACCATTGCGTCACACACCTCGACCCCGGTCGGCCAGCCGTTGACCAACAGCCGCCCGGCCTTGCGTTCCAAGGTGGGCAGCAGGGCGCGGGCGCTGCCGATGTCGGCTTCGTCCAAGTGCAGGGTGGCGGTCAATTGGCCCTCCAGGTGCTCGGCAACCTGGCGCATTTGCTCATCGCTGCTGCAGGCGACCAGCAACGAGGCCGCGCCGAACACCTCGCCTTGCAACGCCGGGTCGGCAAGGAAGGCCTCGGCCTGGGTGACGAACAGCTGCGCCTGGCACTGGTTAGGGCCGGTACCGCCCTGGCCGCTGGCAGCAGGCTGGGCATTGGCGTTTTCCGCCAGGGCCGCGACGCCGGCCTGGTACGCACTGAAAATGCCCGGGGTGAGCATGGTTTGCGCGGCCGCCTGTTGCAGGTGGTGGCTGGCCGCACTGATGAAACGCTGCAAGGCCGGGCCTTGGCGGGCGATCACCAGGCCCGGGTTGGTGCAGAACTGGCCGGCGCCCTGGGTCAGCGACGCGACAAAGCCTTGCGCCAGTGCTTCGCCGCGGGCCTGCAGGGCCGCGTTGCACAGGAACACCGGGTTGATCGAACTCATTTCGGCATACACCGGGATCGGCTGCGGGCGTGCCTGGGCAGCCTGGCGCAGCGCCATGCCACCGCTGCGCGAGCCGGTGAAGCCAACCGCCTGGATGCGCGGGTCGCTGACCAGCGCAATGCCGACTTCTTGGCCGGCGCCGTACAGCAGCGAGAACACGCCTTCTGGCAAGCCGCACTGTTGCGCCGCCTGCGCCAGGGCCCGGCCGACCAGTTCGCTGGTGCCGGGGTGCGCGCTGTGGGCCTTGACCACGACCGGGCAGCCTGCAGCCAATGCCGAGGCGGTGTCACCGCCGGCCACCGAGAAGGCCAAGGGGAAGTTGCTGGCGCCGAACACGGCCACCGGCCCCAAGGCGACCTGGCGCTGGCGCAGGTCGCTGCGCGGCAGCGGCTGGCGTTCGGGCTGGGCTTCGTCGATGCGCACATCCAGCCATTCACCGGCGCGCACCACACGGGCGAAGGTGCGCAGCTGGGTGCAGGTACGGCCGCGTTCGCCCTGGATGCGCGCCTTGGGCAGGCCGGTTTCGGCCACGGCCCGGTCGATCAGGGCATCGCCCAGCGCTTCGATCTGCGCGGCGATGGTTTCGAGAAAGTGGGCCCGTTGTTCGAGCGTGGTTTCGCGGTAGGCATCGAACGCCGCCCAGGCCAGGGCGCACGCTTGGGCCACCTGTTCGCCGCTACCGCCGAAGTAGGGTGGTTCCAGCGCCTGGCCGGTTGCCGGGTTGACGGCGTGGATCGCCGCGCGGCTGCCGGTTACCGGGGTGTGGCCGATCAGCAGGTTGCCTGTAAGGGTCATGGAGCCTCCTTGGGGATTTGAAAAGCCTGCGCGATTCATTGTGGGAGCGGGCGTGCCCGCGAAGCAGGCGACGCGGTGTCTGGCACCGGCTGCGCCGGTGTTCGCGGGCACGCCCGCTCCTACAAGAGACCGCGCAGGCTACACGTCAGGCCAGGTTCTGCTCGGCAGACCAGCTGGCGTACCAGGTGCGGAACAGGGCGTACTGCTGCTCGGCATAGTTGCGCTGGGCGTCGGTCAGGGCGTCGGTCTCGTTGAAATGCAGGCTGTACTCGCGATCGCCGTTGAGCACCATCAAATGCTTGTAGTACAGCACCAGGTCGCAGCCTTCATCGAACGACGACAGCACCGCCAACGCCGCTTCCAGCTCACGCGCCAGGCGGCGGGCGCGGGCGTCGCCCTTGGCCGCCTGCTTGCTCAGGCTTACCAGTTGCAGCACTTCACGCGGCAGGGCGTTGCCGATGCCGGTGATGGCACCGGTGGCGTTGCAGTTGACGAAGCCATGCACCACCTGGGTATCGACGCCGACCATCAGGGTCACGTCGTCGTCCTTGGAGGTGATGTGTTCGGCGGCGTAGCGCAGGTCGGCGCCACCGCCGAACTCCTTGAAACCGATCAGGTTGGGGTATGCGCTGCGCAGTTCGAAGAACAGGTCGGCGCGGGTGGCAAAGCCGTAGTAGGGGCTGTTGTAGATCACGGCCGGCAGCTTCGGTGCCGCGGCGAGAATGGCCGAGAAGTGGTGTTTTTGCGCGATCAGCGAGGCGCCGCGGCTAAGCATGCGGGGGATGACCATCAGCCCGGCGGCGCCAACCTTGGCGGCGTGGGCGGCATGCGCCACCGCCTCGCGGGTGTTCACCGCGCCAGTGCCGACGATGGTCGGGATGCCGGCGCCCACCAGGCGTGCCACGCCTTCCTGGCGCTGGGCCTCGGTCAGCAGCGGCCAGTCGCCCATCGAGCCGCAGTACACCACGGCGCTCATGCCGGCATCGATCAGTTCACGGCCTTTGCGCACCAGCGCGTCGAAGTCCGGCTTGCGCTCGGCGGTGCACGGGGTCATCAGGGCGGGCATGGTGCCGGTGAAGATGTTGTTGTTCATGCAAGTTACTCCTGGCGAAATTCGGGTGGGTCAAAAGGCGGGGCTCAGATGCCCCAGGCGAATGGGTCCTGTTCGTCGATCAGCAGGGTGCTGTCGGCGGTCATGTAGGCGCGGCCGGTGATGAACGGGCGAATCCGCTCGCCGTCGCGCTGGTAGTGGCCCTGGAACTGGCTGCCGGTGATGCTGGCCTGCACCCAGGTCTGGCCCTCGGCCAGCTTGCCGTCGGCCGCCAGGCAGGCCAGCTTGGCGCTGGTGCCGGTGCCGCAGGGCGAGCGGTCGTAGGCCTTGCCGGGGCACATCACGAAGTTGCGGCTGTCGGCGTTGGCGTCGTCGGCAAACAGCTCGACGTGGTCGATGGGCGCGCCGTGCTCGCCGGTAATGCCTTGCGCTTGCAGGGCGTTGAGCATGGCCCAGGTGTACGCGGTCAGGGCCTCGCGGTTATCCAGTTCAATGCGCTGGCGGTGTTCGGCAACCAGGAAGAACCAGTTGCCACCCCAGGCGATGTCGCCATGCACCACGCCATGCCCGGGTACGTCCACCGCCACGTGCTGGCGGTAGCGGTAGGCGGGCACGTTGGCGACAGTGACGGCGCCGTCTTCATGCAAGGTGGCGCTGACCTGGCCGACCGGGGTGTCGATCTTGTGCACGCCGGGTGCGATCAGGCCCAGGTGCTGCAGCGAAGCGACCAGGCCGATGGTGCCGTGGCCGCACATGTTCAGGTAACCGGCGTTGTTGAAGAAGATCACCCCGCAGGTGGCGTCGGCAGACACTGGCGGGCAGTACAGCGCGCCCACCAGCACATCGTTGCCGCGTGGCTCCAGCAGGCAGGCGCGGCGCCACGGGTCGTGCAGCTCGCGCAGTTCGTCGCGCTGCTCGGCCATGCTGCGGCCATGCAGTTGCGGGAAGCCTTTCATCACCAGGCGGGTAGGTTCGCCGCCGGTGTGGGAGTCGATGACGTGAATCTGTTTCATGGGCTCGTCCATTCTTTGATCTGCAGGGTCTTGTGCTGTATAGGCTGGCCTCATCGCCGGCAAGCCAGCTCCCACAGGTATTGCATTGGCCTCTGGGGTATTGCTATTGCATGCGCCTCCCCTGTGGGAGCTGGCTTGCCGGCGATAGGGCCAGTAGCCTTCACCCAGCCAGCGCGGCCTGGCGTTGGCCTGCCAGCGGCACTTGGCTGGCTTCACTTTCGTCCTCGCCTTCCAGGCGTACTAGGTGGGCAGGCACACCGGTAGCGGCACCCCAGTAGTAGATGCCCAGCGCACTGACAGCCACCGCCACCGTGTCGAATGGGTGGCCAAGCACGCCCAGGCCGCCGAAGCTGCCCAGCCAGGACAGCAGGATGGTCACCGCGTAGAAGCCGATCAGCCACGCCGAGCTGCGCACTTGCTGGGCCAGGGTCAGGTGCTGGGTCGGTACGAAGCGTTTGCACACCAGGTACAGCACGAACATCACGATTTGCAGGGCCAGCAGCCAGGACACGGTATTCCAGCCCGACCAGTACACGATCAGTGCGGCGATGATGAACGACAGGGGGCCCAGCACCGCCATGCCCTTGACCCGGAACGGGCGCGGTATCTCGGGGGCGTTGCGGCGCAGCGCGGCGACACTGACCGGGGCCACGGCATAGCTCAGCACCAGGGCTGCGGACACCACGTTGATCAGCGCCTCCCACGACGGGAAGGGCAGGGTCCAGAACACCGACAGCGCAAAGGTCAGCCACAGCGCCGGGCGCGGGATGCCGGACTCGGCGTCGATACGGGTGAAGTAGCGGAAGAAGGTGCCGGTTTGCGCCCAGCCATAGATCACCCGTGGGGTGGCGTTCATGTAGATGTTGCCGCAGCCACTGGGCGAGATCACGGCGTCGGCCACCACCAGGTACGCCAGCCAGCCCACCCCCAGTGCCAGGGCGATATCACGGTAGGGCAGGGCCAGTTCCTTGGTTACGCTGGCCCAGCCGTTGGCCAGCATTTCGGTGGGTACGCTGCCGAGGAAGGCCAGTTGCAGCAAGGCGTAGATGGCGGTGGACAGCAGCACCGACAGGATCAGCGCAATCGGGATGGTGCGCTGTGGGTTCTTCACTTCGCTGGCCACCGAAATGATCGGTGTCAGGCCCAGGTAGGCGAAGATGATGCCACCGGCCGATACGGCCATCTCCACGCCAGACAAACCGAAGGGGGCAAAGCCTTGCACGGTGAAGTTCTGCGGCTTGAAGAAGGTGAACAGCACGCCGATCACCAGCAGCGGCACGATGAACTTGAACACGCTGATCAGGTTGTTGGCCTTGGCAAAGGTTTTCACGCTGCGGTAGTTGAGGAAGAAGAACAGCCCCAGCAAGGCGAACTGCACCAGCCAGCCAAGCACGGTGGGGTCACTGGAGCCGGCCTTGGTCAGTTCGGGAAACCAGGCGGCAGCATATTGGCGTGAAGCGACCACCTCGATGGCGATCAGGCTGGAGAAGGCGATCAGGGTGATGAAGCCCATCAGGTAGCCCAGCAGCGGGCCGTGCGAGTACACCGGGTAGCGCACCACGCCACCGGCGCGGGGCAGGGCGGCGCCCAGTTCGCAGTACACGATGCCCAGCAGCAGCACGGCGAAGCCGCCGAGGAACCAGGATAGGATGCCGGCCGGGCCGGCGATGGCCGAAACGTGGCTGGCGGCGAACAGCCAACCGGAGCCGAAAATGGCGCCGAGGCCGATGAAGGTGAGGTCCAGCAGCGATAACTGTTTCTTGAATTTGCCTGACATGGGTTCGCCTTTTTGTTGGTTATTGGATAGGCAGGTCTGATGTCACCAGGTGCGGCTTTCGGGCCGCGTTCTTGTAGGGCTTGGGCGGCTTGCGTGGGGCATAGAGTGGACC
>NZ_BCBD01000092.1:0-21213 GCF_001320345.1 Pseudomonas sp. NBRC 111127
ACACAAGAGCCCCTCGATGATGTTCGACGACGTGGTGCACCTGAGCGACTACTACCCCCACCTGGAAGCCAAGTGGGAGCTGAAGGACCGCTCCAGCAAGAGTTTCCCCGGCGACCACGCCTCGGTGTTGTTGATCTGGGCATTGTTCATGAGCGTGTTCAGCCGCCGCCTGATGCAGTTCGTGGTGATCTGGGCGCTGGCGGTGCTGTTCATGCTGCCGCGCCTGGTGGCCGGCGCGCACTGGGGGCAGGATGACTACATCGGCGGGTTGCTGATGGCAGTGCTGGCGTTGGGCTGGAGCTATTACACGCCGTTGGCGGCCAAGGGTAGCGCGGCACTGATGCGCTGGACGGCGCCGTTGTTCTCGATCGCTGCGAAATTGCCGTTGGTCGGGCGGTTGGCGGTAGTCCGCTAGACCCCTGGGGGCTGCTGCGCAGCCCATCGCGACACGAGGCCGCTCCTACAGCACTGCCTGCACCCTTGTAGAAGCGGCCGCGGCTATTCGAAGTTCCCATGCAGCTGGTGAATCTGCCGCCGCTGCTTCTTGTTCGGCCGGCCATCGGTAGTTACCCCCATCGCCCCTGCCTTGCGCATTTCGGCTGCCTGCTCCCTGCGCCGCACACTCTCTTCAGTCTCTTCATACAGCGTCTGCGCCTCGGGCGCCCCACGCCGCACCACCGACAACGCCTTCACCACCACAGTGCGCTCATCGAAGCCGGTACGCAGCACGAATTCGTCGCCCACGCGCGGCTCCTTGCCCGGCTTGCAACGCTCGCCCCGGCAATGCACTTTGCCGCTCTCGATCGCAGCCTTGGCCAACGCCCGCGTCTTGTAGAAACGAGCCGCCCACAGCCATTTGTCCAGGCGCACCTTATCGTCGTCTTCGGCTTTTTGTGCCATTGCGTTACCTCGGATTCTGTCTTTCATCGAACTGTACTACCTTCACTTACGGATGCAAAAAGTCCCCGCCGTGCTTACAGTTCACCACCTCATTCGCAGGGTGTGCTTAGTGAAGACATTTGACCATTTGACTGTGATCGGCCTGCGTGAGTGGGTCGCCTTGCCCGACCTCGGTGTGGCCGGGCTGCGCGCCAAGATCGACACCGGCGCCAGTACCTCCAGCCTGCACGCCACCGATATCGAACCCTTCGAGCGTAATGGCCAACCCTGGGTGCGCTTCACCGCGCACCTGGGCACGGTAGTGCAGTTGCGCCATCGCCGCTGCGAAGCACCTTTGGTGAACAGAAAGATCATCCGCAGCTCTAACGGGCATGCCCAGACCCGTTATGTCATTCGCACGCCACTGGCGTTGGGTGACCGTGTGTGGGAGGTCGAATTCACCCTGGCCTGCCGCAAGAGCATGCGCTACCGCCTGCTGCTCGGCTCGAAGGCCCTGGTGCAGGGCCAGCTGGTGGTCAACCCAGGCGTAAAGTACGTGCAAGACAAACCGGCCTTCCCGGCCACCCTTTCCCCTGTCACAGGTGCTGCATGAAGATCGCTGTGCTGTCGCGCAATCCGCGTCTGTATTCCACCCGCCGCCTGGTCGAAGCCGGTACTCAGCGTGGCCATGAAATGGTGGTGATCGATACCTTGCGGGCCTACATGAACATTGCCAGCCACAAGCCGCAGATCCACTACCGCGGCAAGCCGCTGGAAGGTTTCGATGCCGTGATCCCGCGTATTGGCGCCTCGGTAACCTTCTACGGCTGTGCGGTGCTGCGCCAGTTCGAAATGATGGGCGTGTACCCGCTCAACGAGTCGGTGGCTATCGCCCGCTCGCGCGACAAGCTGCGCTCGCTGCAGCTGTTGTCACGGCGCGGCATTGGCCTGCCGATCACCGGTTTCGCCCACTCGCCAGACGATATCCCCGACCTGATCCGCATGGTCAACGGTGCCCCCCTGGTGATCAAGGTGCTGGAAGGCACGCAGGGTATCGGCGTGGTGCTGTGCGAAACCCCGCAGGCAGCCGAGTCGGTGATCGAGGCGTTCATGGGCCTGAAGCAGAACATCATGGTGCAGGAGTACATCAAGGAGGCCGGCGGTGCGGACATCCGCTGCTTCGTGGTGGGGGACAAGGTGATTGCCTCGATGAAACGCCAGGCCAAGCCCGGTGAGTTTCGTTCCAATCTGCACCGTGGCGGGGTCGCCAGCCTGATCAAGATCACCCCCGAAGAGCGCATCACCGCGATTCGCGCAGCCAAGGTGATGGGTTTGAGTGTCGCGGGCGTGGATATCCTGCGCTCCAACCATGGGCCGTTGGTGATGGAGGTGAACTCATCGCCAGGCCTGGAAGGCATTGAAGTGACCACTGGCAAGAACGTGGCCGGGATGATCATCGAGCACCTGGAGAAGAATGGCGGGCCGAATCAGACCCGGACCAAAGGGAAAGGCTGATTCACCCGGCCCTAGCGCCGACAAGCCCACAGGTACTGCACATTTTCAGACCTTGTGCATGACCTGTGGGAGCTGGCTTGCCGGCGACAGGGCCGGCACAGCCAACCAAACTCAAACGGCGTTACGCGGCAACAACAGCCCCAACGGCAACCGCACCCGCGCCTCGATACCGCCCCCGGACCGGTTGCGCAGTTCGACATTGCCGCCATGCTGCGCCGCAATACGCTTGACGATGGCCAACCCCAACCCGGTCCCCTTGCCACCCCGCGCCCGGTCACCCCGGATGAACGGGTTGAAGATGGTTTCCAGCTCCGACTCTTCAATGCCGGTACCGCGGTCCAGCACGCTCAGCACCACGTACGGCGCACTTTCGTCACCCGAGACATAGGCTGCCACCTCGACGCCTTTGCCTGCGTGGTGCAAGGCGTTGCCGATCAGGTTGCCCAACATGCGCTTGAGCGACACGCGGCGCAGCGGGAACGGCGGGATCGGCTCCAGGCACAGGCGCACACGTTCTTCCGGCTGGTTGTAGGGGGCGACCACCTCACGCACAAGGTCCGCCAGGTCGACCTCTTCGACCGGCTCGTCCCGGCCATCACGGATGAACGCCAGGAACTGGTCGAGAATCGCGTCCATGTCTTCGATATCACGGACCATATCGTCGCTCAGGTCGTTGTCGCTGTTGAGCAACGACAACGATAAACGCAGGCGCGTGAGCGGTGTACGCAAGTCATGCGAAACCCCGGCCAGCATCAGCTCGCGATCACGCCCAGCCTGCTCGACGTCTTCGGCCATCTGGTTGAAGGCCCTGTACACCTCGGTCATCTCGCTGGGGGTGTCGCTGATCGGCAACCGCACGCTGCGCCCCTGGCCCAGCTGGCGGGCGGCGAACACGAGGCGCTTGAGCGGCTGGTTCAACTGCCGCACGAAGATCCACGCCGAAGCGGTGGACAACAGGCCAATGGCCAGGAACCAGCCCAGCACGTTCCAGATTTTCTGCCCGCGTAGCGGGTGCGGGTACAACGGCACCTTCAACCAGCCCGGGCCCAGGCTCGGCGCATTTACCCACAGCGCCGGCGGCGCATGAATGCGCAGGCGTACTTCGGTGTCCTCGCCCAGCTCGGCCTGCATCTGGCGTTGGTAGATTTCGCTGTAGGGCCAGTGCTGCTCGCCTTCGGGCACGCCCGAGCCGGTCACACGAATGAGGCCTGCCGCCTCGGCGATCTTGTCGCGGTTTTCTTCGTCGGCAGCCCAATACGCGCGCAAAGTCAGCGCCACACCGTGGCTGTACTGCCGGTCGACCAGTACGTCCTCGTTCATCAGCAGGTAGACCAGGGTCAGGGCCTTGGAGAACAGGACAACGATCAACACCAGCCACAGGGTGCGGGCGAAGAAGCTTTGCGGAAACCAGAGCGGTGTTTTCATCGACGGTCAGGCATCACTTTCCGGCGTTTCCGTCCGGCACGAACACGTAGCCCACGCCCCACACGGTCTGGATGTAGCGGGGCTTGGACGGGTCGGGCTCGATCATGCGCCGCAGGCGCGAAATCTGAACATCGATGGAGCGCTCCAGGGCATCCCATTCACGGCCACGGGCCAGGTTCATCAGCTTGTCGCGGGTCAGCGGCTCGCGGGCATGCATGACCAGCGCCTTGAGCACGGCGAACTCACCGGTGGTGAGCATGTGCACTTCGTCGCCACGCTTGAGTTCGCGGGTGGCCAGCGACAACTCGTAGTCGCCGAAGGTGACCGACTCGTCTTCGCTACCCGGTGCCCCTGGCACGGTGGGTGCCTGGCGGCGCAGCACGGCCTTGACCCGGGCCATCAGCTCGTCCGGGTTGAACGGCTTGCCCAGGTAGTCATCGGCACCCAGTTCCAGGCCCTTGATGCGGCTGAGCTCGTCACCCTTGGCAGTGAGCATGATGATCGGGATCTGGTTGTTGTGCTGGCGCAGGCGCTTGCACGCCGACAGGCCGTCTTCGCCTGGCAGCATCAGGTCCAGCACCACCAGGTTGAACACCTCGCGGGACAGCAGGCGGTCCATCTGTTCGGTGTTGGGCACCGCGCGGGCTCGGTAGCCTTTGCTGGTGAAGAAACGTTCCAGCAGGCTGCTCAGCCCTGGATCGTCGTCGACGATGAGAATCTTTTCACCTTCTGCGGTGTTCGGCGTGCCGGTCATGAATAACTCCTCTGAGATCGCCGCGCATTATGGCGTAGCCATTGCAACGCGTGCCGTGAGCATTGTTAGCAGATTTTTCCCCGGGCGCCAGTTCCGACTGGCCGGGCGCCATCACCGCAAGCGGTTTGCGATGGGTATAATGCGCCGCTTTCATCCTGCGCCGCCGGGCGAAAGCCCATAGGCGACCCCCGTATTCACAAATGTCAGGTGGTTTACATGGACAGCATCAACAGCCGTATCGCCGAGGAACTGGGCGTACGCCCCCAGCAGGTCGAGGCGGCCGTGGGCCTGTTGGACGAAGGCTCGACCGTGCCTTTCATCGCCCGTTACCGCAAGGAAGTGACGGGTAGCCTGGACGACACCCAGCTGCGCCATCTGGAAGAGCGCCTGCGCTACCTGCGCGAACTCGACGAACGCCGCGCCAGCATCCTCTCCAGCATCGAGGAGCAGGGCAAGCTGACCCCGGAACTGGCCCGCGAAATCAAGCTGGCCGACACCAAGACCCGCCTCGAAGACCTCTACCTGCCGTACAAGCAGAAGCGCCGCACCAAGGGCCAGATCGCCCTCGAAGCCGGCCTCGGCGAGCTGGCCGACGGCCTGTTCAACGACCCGTCACTGACGCCGGAAAGCGAAGCGGCACGCTTCGTCGATGCCGACAAGGGCGTGGCCGACGTGAAGGCCGCCCTGGAAGGCGCCAAGTACATCCTCATGGAGCGCTTTGCCGAGGACGCCGCGTTGCTCGACAAACTGCGCAGCTTCCTCAAGCAGGAAGCCGTGCTCAGTGCCCGCGTGGTGGCCGGCAAGGAAGAAGAAGGCGCCAAGTTCCGCGACTACTTCGCCCATGACGAGCTGTTGCGCACCGCCCCTTCGCACCGCGCCCTGGCAATTTTCCGCGGGCGCAACGAGGGCGTGCTGAGCGCTTCGCTGAAAGTCGGTGAAGAACTGCCGGGTACCCTGCACCCGTGCGAGCTGATGATCAGCAACCACGTCGGCATCGAGAACCGCAGCCGCCCGGCCGACAAATGGCTGGCTGAAGTGGTGCGCTGGACCTGGAAGGTCAAGCTCTACACCCACCTGGAAACCGACCTGTTCGGCGAACTGCGCGACAACGCCGAAGGCGAGGCGATCAACGTGTTCGCCCACAACCTGCACGACCTGCTGCTGGCGGCCCCGGCCGGCCCGCGCGCCACACTGGGCTTCGACCCTGGCCTGCGCACTGGCTGCAAGATCGCCGTGGTCGACGCCACCGGCAAGCTGCTGGACCACACCACGGTCTACCCGCACGCCCCGAAAAACGACTGGGACCGGACCATCGCCATCATGGCCGCGCTGTGCGCCAAGCACTCGGTGGAGCTGATTGCCATCGGCAACGGTACCGCCAGCCGCGAAAGCGACAAGCTGGTCGCCGAACTGGTCAAGAAATATCCAGCCCTGAAAATCACCAAGGTCATGGTTTCCGAAGCCGGCGCGTCGGTGTACTCGGCATCGGAACTGGCCGCCCGCGAATTCCCGGACCTGGACGTATCGATCCGTGGCGCCGTATCGATTGCCCGCCGCCTGCAGGACCCGTTGGCCGAACTGGTGAAGATCGACCCGAAATCCATCGGCGTTGGCCAGTACCAGCACGATGTCTCGCAGTTGAAGTTGGCCCGTGGCCTGGACGCCGTGGTCGAGGACTGCGTGAACGCCGTGGGCGTGGATGTGAATACCGCCTCGGTGGCGTTGCTGACGCGCATCTCCGGGCTTAACGCCACGCTGGCACAGAACATCGTCGCGCACCGCGACGCCAACGGCCCGTTCGCCACCCGCGCGGCGCTGAAAAAGGTCAGCCGCCTGGGCGAGAAAACCTTCGAGCAGGCTGCCGGCTTCCTGCGGGTGATGAACGGCGACAACCCGCTGGACGCCTCGGCGGTTCACCCCGAAGCCTACCCCCTGGTACAGCGCATCGCCGCCGATACCGACCGCGACATTCGCTCGCTGATCGGCGACAGTAGCTTCCTCAAGCGCCTGGACCCCAAGCGTTTCACCGACGAAACCTTCGGCCTGCCGACCGTGACCGACATCCTGCAGGAGCTGGACAAACCCGGCCGCGACCCACGCCCGGAATTCAAGACCGCCACTTTCCAGGATGGCGTCGAAGACCTCAAGGACCTGGAGCCAGGCATGATCCTCGAAGGTGTGGTGACCAACGTCACCAACTTCGGTGCCTTCGTCGATATCGGCGTACACCAGGACGGCCTGGTGCATATCTCGGCGCTGTCGGAGAAGTTCGTCAAGGACCCGCGCGAGGCGGTCAAGGCCGGCGACGTGGTCAAGGTCAAGGTCATGGAGGTGGACATCCCGCGCAAGCGCGTGGGCTTGTCGATGCGCATGAGCGACACCCCGGGCGAAAAGGTCGAAGGCAACCGCGGCGGTAACCGTGGCCCGGCAGGCAACCGCCAGCAACAGGCGCCGCGCCAACGTGAAACCGCCACCGCGGCCCCGGCCAACAACGCCATGGCCGCGCTGTTCGCCAACGCCAAGCAGCTGAAGAAGAAGTGATGGACATACCACGCGAATATGTCGAAAGCGCCTTCAGCCAGCTCCTTGGCTGCCGCCTGCAACGCCTGGAGCCCGGCGTTGCCGAGGTCGCCCTGGCGCTGCAGCCGCAGTTGCGCAACCGTGGCCAGAAGCTGCACGGCGGGGCTATTTTTAGCCTGGTGGACATCGCCATGGGCCTGGCCTGTTCGGCCAACCATGGCTTTGACCAGCAAAGCGTCACCATCGAATGCAAGATCAACTACATGCGCGCCGTCAGTGACGGCGAGGTCCTGTGCACCGCTCGCGTGCTGCATGCCGGGCGGCGTACCCTGGTGGTCGACGCCGACGTAGTCCAGGGCGACAAACTGGTGGCCAAGGCGCAAGGAACCTTTGCGGTTCTCTAGCTCACCAAGCAGTATCTGCGGTATTTTCAGCAGTGCGCTGGCACTGCTGGATCCGCGTAAACCAGGCGACAACGCCAGTTCCTTTCTCCCTACCCTTGTAGACCGTTATCTCTACCCCCATATTGGGGCGACTGACGCGTGAAGGAATACATCTTGAGCGAACTCCTCAACCGCCGCCTGAGCCTGCTCGGCGCCAATCTTCCCCTGCTCAAGCAGTGCCTGCACGGTATTGAGCGCGAATGCCTGCGCGTGACCGACGAAGGTCGCCTGGCCCAGACCCCGCACCCGGATGCACTGGGATCGGCGCTGACCAACGAGCAGATCACCACTGACTATTCCGAGTCGCTGCTGGAATTCATCACCCCCGCGTTGGCCGACCCGGCGAAAGTGCTCGAAAGCCTCGAACAGACCCACCGTTTCGTCTACAGCAAGCTGGGCGACGAGTACCTGTGGAGCCCATCGATGCCATGCACGTTGCCGGCCGAAGAGGACATCCCGATCGCCGAGTACGGCAGCTCGAACATCGGCAAGCTCAAGCACGTCTACCGCAAAGGCCTGGCCTTGCGCTATGGCCGCACCATGCAGTGCATCGCCGGCATCCATTACAATTTCTCGCTGCCAGAGGCTCTGTGGCCTTTGCTGCGTGCTGCCGAAGGCAGCAGCGAGCCCGACCGCGACTATCAGTCGTCGGCCTACATTGCGCTGATCCGCAACTTCCGCCGCTACAGCTGGTTGTTGATGTACCTGTTTGGCGCCTCGCCGGCCCTGGACAAAGGCTTCATGCGTGGCCGCCCGCACCAGCTCGAAGAGCTGGACGCCGAAACGCTGTACCTGCCCTACGCCACCAGCCTGCGCATGAGCGACCTGGGCTACCAGAGCAACGCCCAGGCGGGCCTCACGCCTTGCTACAACAACCTGGCCAGCTACACCGACAGCCTGCGCAAGGCGGTGGGCACGCCCTACCCGCCCTATGTCGAGGTCGGCACGCACGTCGACGGTGAGTGGGTACAACTGAATACCAACATCCTGCAGATCGAAAACGAGTACTACTCGAACATACGCCCCAAGCGCGTCACCTATACCGGCGAGCGGCCGATCCAGGCCCTGACTTCGCGCGGCGTGCAGTATGTGGAAGTGCGCTGCCTGGACATCAACCCGTTCCTGCCAGTGGGCATCGACCTGACCGAGGCGCGCTTCCTCGATGCATTCCTGCTGTTCTGTGCCCTGGAAGAAAGCCCGCAACTGGGCAATGCCGAGTGTGGCCAGTGCACCAGCAACTTCCTGGCCGTGGTCAAGGAAGGTCGCCGCCCGGGCCTGGAATTGCAGCGCAACGGCCAGCCGGTCAGCCTGAAGGTGTGGGCCGGCGAGCTGATCGAGCGTATTCGACAGTTGGCCGAGCTACTGGACCAGGCCGAAGATACCGACGCCCACAGCAAGGCGCTGGATGCGCAACAGGCCAAGGTCGATGACGCCTCGCTGACGCCTTCGGCCCAGGTGCTGGCGCGCATGACCGAGCATGACGAAAGCTTCGTGCAGTTCTCGCTGCGCCAGAGCCGTATTCACGCCGAGACCTTCCGTGAACAGCCGCTGAGCCAGGAGCAGCAACAAGCCTACGAGACGCTGGCCCGCGAGTCGCTGGCCAGGCAGGCCGAGCTGGAGCAGGAAGAAGTCGGTGATTTCGACCTGTTCGTGGGTGCCTATCAAGCCAGTATCCTGGCGATCAGCAACTGATGACGCGTACCGCTACCCCGCGCAAACCGCGTGCCAGCAGCCAGGCCAGGATCGAAGCGATCCTGGCCGCTGCCCGCGAACTGCTGGCCGAGGTGGGGGTGGCGGCAATGTCGATCTACAGCGTGGCCGAGCGTGCGCAGATTCCGCCGTCGTCGGTCTATCACTTCTTCGCCAGCGTGCCGGCGTTGCTCGAGGCGTTGACCGCCGACGTGCACCGGGCTTTCCGTGAGGCTCTGAGGGCACCGATCGACAGCAAGGCGTTCAGTTCCTGGCATGAGCTGTCACGGCTGATCGAGCAGCGCATGCTGGATATCTACAACCAGGATGCAGCAGCGCGGCAGCTGATTCTGGCCCAGCACGGGCTGAGTGAAGTGGTGCAAGCCGATCGGCAGCACGACATGGAACTGGGCGACCTGATGTACAAGTTGTTCGACCAGCATTTCCACCTGCCGGTGATGCCGCTGGATGTGGATGTGTTTGCCCTGGCCATGGAGCTCAGCGACCGGGTGTATGCGCGCTCGGTGCAGCTGCATGAGGCGATCACCCCGCGTATGGCCGAGGAAGGCAAGCGGGTGTTCGAGGCCTACCTGGGGTTGTATCTACCGCCGTTTCTGGCCAAGCGTTCCAGCTGAAGATTTTGGGGCCGCGCTGCGGCCCTTCGCGGGTAAACCCGCTCCTACATTGGCCTGCGTTTGCGGACTAATGCAGGAGCGGGTTTACCCGCGAAGGGCTGCAAAGCAGCCCCATTACAGCTTGGCAATAGACACTTCCGTCGACTTCACAAAGGCAATCACTTCACTGCCCACCTGCAGCTCCAGCTCACGCACGGAGCGGGTAGTGATCACCGAAGTGACGATGCCCGAAGCCGTCTGCACGTCGATTTCCGACAGTACCGGCCCTTCGAGGATTTCTTTCACAGTGCCTTTGAACTGGTTGCGCACGTTGATGGCTTTGATAGTCATGATTGGCTTCCTTTTGGCTTCTGGGGTTCAGTGCGCCCAACGCAGTTGCGTGGGCAGAGGGGCTACAGGATCTGGCTCGGGCGCAGCGCCCGGGGCCGACAGCACACGGTTGAGCACTTTGCTTTCCAGCGCAGCCAGGCGGTGCGAACCACGCGCCCGAGGCCGTGCCAGGTCGACAGTGAGGTCGAGCCCGACCTCGCCGTCTTCGATCAGGATCACCCGGTCAGCCACGGCAACCGCCTCGCTGACATCGTGGGTAACCAGCAGCACGGTGAAACCGTGCTGACGCCACAGGCGTTCGATCAGTTGCTGCATCTCGATACGGGTCAGGGCATCCAGCGCGCCCAACGGCTCGTCCAGCAACAGCAGGCGCGGCTGGTGGATCAGCGCCCGGGCCAGCGCCACACGCTGCTTCTGGCCACCCGAGAGCGCTGCCGGCCACTCATTGGCACGGTCGGCCAGGCCAACCGCCTCCAGGGCATCCAGCGCTCGCGAGCGCCAGTCGCCAGACAGGCCCAGGCCCACGTTGTCGATCACCTTCTTCCAAGGCAGCAGGCGTGCGTCCTGGAACATCAGGCGGGTTTCTTCGCGCGCTTCGCCCAGCGGCGCGGCACCGGCCAGCAACTGCCCGGCAGTGGGCTGGTCGAGCCCGGCCAGCAAACGCAGCAAGGTGCTCTTGCCGCAGCCGCTGCGGCCAACAATGGCCACGAACTGGCCGGCCGGAATGTGCAGGTCGATACCTTTCAAAACTTCGCGCTGGCCAAAGGCCTTGCGCACGCCGTTGGCGGCCAGCGGGATGCCACGCAGCAGGCGTGGCGGCCGTTCCTTGAGCACGGTCATGCGCCCTCCTTCTTCGCCACTTGATAGGCTGGGTGCCAGCGCAACCACACACGCTCCAGGCCACGGGCGGCGAGGTCGGCGAGCTTGCCGAGCACGGCGTACAAAACGATGGCCAGCACCACCACGTCGGTCTGCAGGAATTCACGGGCGTTCATGGCCAGGTAGCCGATGCCGGCGTTGGCCGAGATGGTTTCGGCAACGATCAGGGTCAGCCACATGAAGCCCAGGGCAAAGCGTACGCCCACCAGGATCGACGGCAGCGCCCCCGGCAGGATCACCTGGCGGAACAGGCTGAAGCCGGACAACCCATAACTGCGGGCCATTTCCACCAGCGCCGGGTCCACATTGCGAATGCCGTGGTAGGTGTTCAGGTAGATCGGGAACAACGTGCCCAGCGCGACCAGGAAGATCTTCGCCGACTCATCGATACCAAACCACAGGATCACCAGCGGGATCAGTGCCAGGTGCGGCACGTTGCGTATCATCTGCACCGAGCTGTCGAGCAGGCGCTCGCCCCAGTTCGAAAGGCCCGTGATGAAGCCCAGCACCAGGCCGATGCTGCCACCGATGACGAAGCCCAGCCCGGCACGCCAGCCACTGATGGCCAGGTGGGTCCAGATATCACCGCTGCGCACCAGCTCGACGCCAGCACTGACCACGGCGCTAGGCGCCGGCAAGATGCGCGTCGACAGCCAGCCAGCGCTGACCGCCAGCTGCCAGGCGGCCAGCAGCAGCACCGGCAGCGCCCATGGCGCCAGCCGCTGGGCAAGGTTATTGGAAGTTGCACGACTCATGGCCTGGCCCTCAGCTCTGTGCGACGGACTTGGGCAGGATGTCGTTGGCTACCATCTCGCCGAACGGGCTCACGTAGCCACCCGTCTTGGGTTGTTCCGGGCGGTTCACGTCAATGTGCGGGAACAGCAGCTCGGCCACTCGATACGACTCTTCCAGGTGCGGGTAGCCGGAGAAGATGAAGGTATCGATGCCCAGCTCGGCGTATTCCTTGACCCGTGCGGCCACGGTCGGGCCATCACCTACCAGCGCGGTACCCGCACCGCCACGCACCAGGCCAACACCCGCCCACAGGTTGGGGCTGACTTCCAGGTTGTCGCGGTTACCGCCGTGCAGGGCGGCCATGCGCTGCTGGCCCACCGAGTCGAAGCGCGCCAGCGAGGCCTGCGCACGGGCAATGGTGTCATCGTCCAGGTGCGAAATCAGGCGGTCGGCGGCGGCCCAGGCTTCTTCGTTGGTTTCGCGCACGATCACGTGCAGGCGGATACCGAAACGTACTTCGCGGCCTTGAGCAGCGGCCTTTTTGCGCACTTGGGCGATCTTCTCGGCCACGGCTGCCGGTGGCTCACCCCACGTCAGGTACAACTCGACCTGTTCAGCCGCCAGGTCTTGGGCAGCTTCTGAAGAACCGCCGAAATACAGCGGCGGGCGGGGCTGCTGAATCGGCGGATAGAGCAGCTTGGCGCCCTTCACCTGAATGTGCTTGCCGTCATAATCGACGTTTTCGCCTTCCAGCACCTTGCGCCAGATACGGGTGAACTCGACTGACGCCTCGTAACGCTGCTGGTGGTTCAGGTGCAGGCCGTCACCGGCCAGCTCGTCCGGGTCGCCGCCGGTGACCAGGTTGAACAGCGCCCGGCCGTTGGACAGGCGATCGAGGGTGGCTGCCTGCCGAGCAGCCACGGTTGGCGAGATGATGCCGGGGCGCAGGGCCACCAGAAACTTCAGGCGCTGGGTCACGGGGATCAGCGAGGCCGCGACCAGCCAGGAGTCCTCGCAGGAGCGCCCGGTCGGGATCAATACCCCACCAAAACCAAGCCGGTCGGCAGCTTGCGCGATCTGTTGCAGGTAGCCGTGGTCGACCGCGCGGGCGCCATCGGCAGTGCCCAGGTACTTGCCGTCACCGTGAGTGGGCAGGAACCAGAAAATGTTCAGACTCATTGGCGTTGTCTCCTCAAGGGGGGCACGAGCCGGGGCGGTGCCCCGGCATGGGCGCATCATTCAAGGCGCGCTAGCGGCCTTGGCCGGGGGTGTCCAGATCACATCCTTGATGCTCAACGGCTTGGGTATCAGCTTGAGCGCCTGGAAGGTGTCGGCGATCTTCTGCTGCGCCGCCACTACCTCCGGGGTGAGGGGCGCGGCGCCGTAGCCTTGGCGTTTGACCGAGGTAAGTGTGATGTCGGCAGGCAAGCCAAGCAGCGGCGCCACCTGGTCGGTGACTTCCTGCGGGTTGGCCTGCGACCACTCGCCCACGGCGCGCACTTGCTCGATAACGGTGTTGATCACCGCTGGGTGCTCGGTCGCGTAGTTGCGGGTAGCGAGATAGAACTGATGGTTGTCGACCAGGCCCTTGCCGTCACGCAGGGTGCGCGCCTGCAGCTGTTGCTCGGCGGCGGCCTGGTACGGGTCCCAGATCACCCAGGCGTCGACACTGCCGCGCTCGAAGGCTGCGCGGGCGTCGGCCGGCGGCAGGTAAACCGGCTGGATGTCGCTGTACTGCAGGCCTGCGTCTTGCAGTGCACGCACCAGCAGGTAGTGCACATTGGAGCCTTTGTTGAGGGCGACTTTCTTGCCTTTGAGGTCCTTCACCGACTGCACCGGCGAACCCTTGGGCACGAGAATCGCTTCGCTGTGCGGCGCGGGCGGTTCATAGGCCACATAGAGCAGGTCGGCGCCGGCGGCCTGGGCGAATACCGGTGGTGTTTCACCGGTGACGCCGAAATCGATCGAGCCGACGTTCAGCCCTTCAAGCAGCTGCGGGCCGCCGGGAAACTCGGTCCACTGCACCTGTACGCCCTGCTCGGCCAGGCGCTTCTCCAGCGTGCCCTTGGCCTTGAGCAGCACCAGGGTGCCGTATTTCTGATAACCGATACGCAGGCTCTCGGCCTGGGCTTGGGTAATGGCGCCGAAGGACACAGCCGCCGCGAACAGGGCGACCAGACCGCGACGCAAGAAGACTGTGCGCATGGCGCTCTCCTGTGCGATAGGGTTCGGGTTGCACCTGCTTGCCTCGTTGACGGGCGAGTAAGGTGGTGAAGCGGATAAAACCGGTCAGATGCTCCAACGAGCACTGAGCAGGCGTTCGTTCAGTACACCGGGGGCCACGGGGCGCGGCCGACGGGCCAGAGCAACGTGGAAGGTTTCCAGCGAGTCCTGCAGGCGTTCTTCCAGCGCGGGGAGCAGTTGCGCGGGCTTGCTGCCCTCTGCGTAAGCGACTTGGCTGTCGTCAGCGAAGATCCCTTGCAGGGTCTCTTGCGCCTTGAGTGCAGACAGCACGGGCTTGAGTGCGTAATCCACCGCCAGCATGTGGGCGATGCTGCCGCCGGTGGCGATCGGCAACACGATCTTGTGTGCCAACGCGCGTTCCGGCAGCAGGTCGAGCAAGGTTTTCAGAGCACCGGCAAACGATGCCTTGTAAACCGGTGTAGCGACGATCAGGCCATCGGCCTGGGCCACCAGTTGCTGAAAGTGCTGTACCTGCGGGCTGTCGAAACGGGCATGCAGCAGGTCTTCGGCGGGGAAGTCACGTACCTGGAACGTCACCACTTCGACGCCGCGATGCTGCAGCCACTGGCGCGAACGCTCCAGCAGCACGCCGGAGCGTGAACGAGGACTTGGGCTACCACCGATTGAGACGACCAACATTGCAGCGGTTCCTTGTGTTCTGTTGGGGGTGACATTAGCAGTCAGTTTATATATCTAGAAATCATATTTTTTTATTTGTTTATTCCTTACTGTTATTTGGTGGCGTCGCGATCTTGGGGCCGCTTTGCGGCCCATCGCGACACAAGGCCGCTCCTACAGGGGGCGGGTAACGGTGAAAGTGCAAAAAAAAGGGCCGTCGAAACGGCCCGAAAATCCCTGTGTGGCTAAGAGCGATGCAACGAGGAATGCGTTAACGATTGGGCTGGGGGGTCAGGCGCAGATAGGGTTTGACGGCCCGATACCCTTTGGGGAAGCGCTGCTTGATCTCTTCTTCGTCCTTGAGCGAAGGCACGATCACCACGTCGTCGCCGTCTTGCCAGTTACCTGGCGTGGCCACTTTGTGGTTGTCAGTCAGTTGCAGCGAGTCGATCACCCGCAGAATTTCATTGAAATTGCGCCCGGTACTGGCGGGGTAGGTGATGGTCAGCCGCACCTTCTTGTTCGGGTCGATCACGAACAGCGAGCGCACGGTCAGGGTGTCGCTGGCGTTCGGATGGATCAGGTCATAAAGGTCTGAAACCTTGCGGTCGGCGTCGGCGATGATCGGGAAATTGACCACGGTGTTCTGGGTTTCGTTGATGTCGGCGATCCATTTGTGGTGCGAATCGACCGGGTCGACCGACAAGGCAATGGCCTTGACTCCGCGTTTGGCGAATTCGTCCTTGAGCTTGGCAGTCAGGCCCAGCTCAGTGGTGCATACCGGGGTGAAGTCAGCCGGGTGGGAGAACAGCACCCCCCAGCTGTTACCCAGCCACTCGTGGAAACGGATCTTGCCTTCGCTGGAATCCTGTTCGAAATCGGGGGCGATATCGCCGAGTTTTAGGCTCATAGGCTGCGGCTCCTGGGCTGGGTTGTGGTCAGCGTGTGAATTGACTGTGCCTGCAACTGACTAAAAACAAAAAGAATAAATAATGATTTATTTATAGCTTTTTGACATTACAGTCTGCAGACATGAAAAAGCCTCGCACTAGGCGAGGCTCTTTGGTGTCGCTGCGGCTTACAGGAAGCTGTAAGTGTAGTTCACGATGAAGCGAGTCTGGTCCTGGTCGGCGCTGGCTTCGTTGCTGCCACCGCGGTACACACCCTGGCGCAGGCTGAAGCCCAGGCCTTTGAGGGTACCTTGCTGAATGGTGTAGTCGACGCGGGCGTCACGTTCCCATTCATTGTAGGTGCCGTGGCCGCTCTTATAGCGAATGTCGTCACCGCGCAGGTAGGAAACCGAAGCCTTCAGGCCCGGAACGCCCAGCGAGGCGAAATCATACGAGTACTGGCCGAAGTTGGTGTTCTCACCGGCACGGGCGAACTGGTTGATCATGCTGTCGGTGAACAGGTAGAAGCTGGAACCGGCAGCGCCTTCAGGGCGGCCGTTACCGTCAACCACGTTGCCCTGGTTCAGCCAGACGAAACCGCCGTCATCGCTGACTTGCTGACGACCGAGCATCAGCGCGTGGCCACCAAGGGTGTAAGTGAACATGGCGGTCCAGGTCTTGTTGTCGACCTTGCCAGTGTTCTTGGCGTAACCACCGTTGTTGCTGAAGTTGTAGCCGCCGCCGTGACCGTTGTTGCCGTCGCTGCTGCTGTCGAAGTAGCGCAGGTCGGTCTTGAACGACTGGTCGTCGGCGATCTTGAAGACATGCGTGGCGCCCAGGAAGTGCTGCTTGTAGAAGTCTTCCAGGTTCGAGTAGTAGTACTGCAGGGTCAGGTCTGGAGTGAGCTTGTAGTCCAGGCCGCCGTAGCGGAACTTGTTGCTGTCGGCAGTGGCGCCAGCGACCGACAGGCCGGTACGGTTGCTCGACGCACGACCCATGGCGTGGGTCAGCTGACCGGCGTTGATGGTCAGGTTGTCGATTTCCTTCGACTGGATGGTGCCACCCTCGAAGGTTTGCGGCAGCAGACGCCCGTCGTTGGCTACCAGGATCGGCAGGTTTGGCGCCAGGGCGCTACCGAAGTGCACTTCGGTCTTGGAGAAGCGAGCCTTGGCGTTGGCGCCAAAACGTGCCCACTGGCTGGCGGCCGAGCCGTCCGAGTCGCTTGGGAAGAAGCTGCTGTTGTCAGGGTGTTTGCCACGGCCACCGTCCAGGTGGATACCCCACAAGGCCTGGGCATCGACACCAAAGCCAACGGTGCCTTCAGTGAAACCGGAAATGTAGTCGAGCTTGAAGCCCTGACCCGACTCGCGGTTGTCAGCACCGCCATCGCGGTTGTCGTTGTTGAAATACATGGTGCGCGAGCTGAGGGACAGTTTGCTGTCTTCAACGAAACCGGCAGCGCCTGCTGTTTGGGCGAAAACCCCCAGTGCCACGGCCACGGCCAGGCTGGACTTGTACATGCTGTGCTCCTCTACGTTCTAATTTTTGTGTATCTCTGGCGGCAGGGTCTTGTGCCCCGCTCACCGTGGATTGGCGATTTAGTCCCAAAGTGTGACTGGTAAGTCAAACGTTTCTAAACGTTTCTCGACTTTGGTCTAAGGCGCCACCTGCGCTACAGGATAATGACAATCCTATAAATCCAAAATGACCGTTTTGTGAATTTCTAAGATTTTTAGGGAATATGTAACGAACCTTTGCAACCAATCGTTGTAGCTCTGCGGGTTCTAATAGCATTTAGCTATTTGCAAACGTTTGCTAATAACCTAATTCCTTAAAGTTCTATACGGACGGAGAAGCCTAGCAGGCTGATCTGATTTCGCCATTGACCCAGGTTATGGCCCTTCGCAGGCTTTTGTAGGAGCGGCCTTGTGTCGCGATGGGGCGCGACGCGGCCCTGAACGCTCAGCGTCGCAGCAGCCATCGTCAGGGCCGCTTCGCGCCCCATCGCGACACAAGGCCGCTCCTACAGCTTTACCTCCTAAGCTAATGCGAAAAAGTTATTTATTTTAAATTTTTTAGATCATTTAGCCTTCTCGCATACCCCAGTTTGCCTGACGAGAGGTTCACCATGATCCCGCATGCCCCGCTGCGACTGTTCGCCGCCCTGACCCTCGCCAGCGCCAGCTGGCTGGCCCAGGCGGCCGACCTGACCGTCGCCTACCAGACCACTGTCGACCCCGCCAAGGTGGCGCAGGTAGATGGCGACTACGAAAAAGCCAGCAAGGCCAGCATTGACTGGCGCAAGTTCGATAACGGCGCCGATGTGATCACCGCAGTAGCCAGCGGTGACGTGCAGATCGGCTACCTGGGCTCCAGCCCGCTGGCCGCCGCCGCCACCCGCAAGCTGCCGGTCGAGACGTTTCTGATCGCGACACAGATTGGCGCAGGCGAGGCTCTGGTCGCCCGCGACAGCATCAACACGCCACAAGACCTGGTCGGCAAGAAAGTCGCCGTGCCATTCGTTTCAACTGGCCACTACAGCTTGCTGGCAGCCCTGAAGACCTGGAACATCGACCCCTCCAAGGTGCAGATACTCAACCTCGCGCCCCCTGCGATCATTGCCGCCTGGAAACGCGGCGACATCGACGCCACCTACGTCTGGGACCCGGCCCTGGGCGTGGCCAAGGAAAACGGCAAGGTGCTGATCACCTCGGGCGAGCTGGCCGCAAAAGGCGCACCCACCTTCGATGCCTGGATCGTGCGCAAGGACTTCGCCGAGAAGCACCCCGACGTGGTCAAGGCTTTCGCCAAGGTCACCCTCGATGCCTACGCCGAATACCGCAAAGACCCGCAAGCCTGGCTGGCTGACAAGGGCAACGTAGACAAACTGGTGAAGCTGTCCGGCGCCAAGGCCAGCGACATTCCGGTGCTGCTGCAGGGCAACGTCTACCCACTGGCCGCCGACCAGGCCAGCGCACTGGGCGCACCCACCACCCAGGCACTGACCGACACGGCCAGCTTCCTCAAGCAGCAAGGCAAGGTTGACGCCGTACTGCCGGACTACTCGCCGTACGTCAGCGCCAAGTTCCTTCCAAACTGAACCGGAGCCCGCCATGGCCTTGCTCGAACTGGAGCGCATCAGCGCACAGTACTCCGGTGCCGCCACCCCGGTGCTGGCCGACATCAACCTGAGCCTGGGGCCGCGCCAACTGCTGGTGGCCCTGGGGCCATCCGGCAGCGGCAAAACCTCGCTGCTCAACCTGATCGCCGGCTTCGTTACCCCCAGTGGCGGCCGCATCACCCTCGACGGTGTACCGGTGCAAGGGCCTGGAGCCGAGCGCGGTGTGGTGTTCCAGGACGACGCGCTGCTGCCCTGGCAGAACGTGCTGGGCAACGTCGCATTCGGCCTGGAGCTGGCCGGCGTACCGCGCGCCGAGCGTGAAGCCAAAGCCCGCGAGATGCTGGCCCTGGTCGACCTCGCCGGCTTCGGCGAGCGGCGCATCTGGCAGTTGTCCGGCGGCCAGAAGCAACGCGTGGGCCTGGCCCGGGCGCTGGCAGCCGACCCACGGGTGCTATTGATGGACGAACCGTTCGGCGCCCTCGATGCCTTCACCCGCGAGCAGATGCAGGCGTTGCTGCTGCAGGTATGGCAGCGCACCGCCAAGCCGGTGTTCCTGATTACCCACGACATCGAAGAAGCGGTATTCCTGGCCAGCGAACTGGTACTGCTGGCGCCCAACCCGGGGCGCGTGGTGGAACGCCTGCAACTGGACTTCGGCCAGCGTTATGCCGCTGGCGAATCGGCCCGGGCGATCAAGTCCGACCCGGCCTTCATCGAAACCCGCGAGCACGTACTGGCGCGGGTGTTTTCCCAACGCCAAAGCCTGCAGGAGCGCGCATGAGCAGCCTGGACCTGCCGGTTACCGGCAAACACGACGCCCAACCCCGGCCAGCCATCAAGCTGCGCCAGCCACGTTCCACCCGCTGGATCAGCACCCTGACCCTCGCCAGCCTTTTGCTGGCGTGGTGGCTGGTGACTGCCGCCGGCTGGGTCGAGCCGCTGTTCCTGCCCTCGCCCGGCGACATCCTGGCCAAGGGCTGGACCTTGCTGACCCAGGGTTACATGGATGCCAGCCTGTGGCAGCACCTGGGCGCTAGCCTGGGGCGCATCGGCGTGGCCCTGCTGGCCGCCACGCTGACGGCCATCCCGGTGGGCATCGCCATCGGCTACAACCGCGTGGCACGCGGCATCCTCGACCCGCTGATCGAGTTCTACCGGCCGATCCCGCCGCTGGCCTACCTGCCCTTGATTGTCATCTGGTGCGGCATCGGCGAGCTGTCGAAGGTGTTGCTGATCTTCCTGGCGATCTTTGCGCCGATCGCCATTGCCACCGCCACCGGCGTACGTACCGTCGACCCGGCCAAGTTGCGTGCAGCGCAGTCGCTGGGCGCAAGCAAGGCTCAACTGATCCGTCACGTGATCCTGCCGAGCGCGCTACCCGACATCCTCACCGGGATCCGCATCGGCCTGGGGGTTGGCTGGTCGACGCTGGTCGCCGCCGAGCTGATTGCCGCCACCAGTGGCCTGGGCTTCATGGTGCAGTCGGCGGCGCAGTTTCTGGTTACCGACGTAGTAGTGCTGGGCATCCTGCTGATCGCCTTGATCGCCTTCGCACTGGAAATGAGCCTGCGCGCCCTGCAGCGCAAGCTGGTGCCCTGGCACGGCCAAAGCCACTGAACCCTATTGTCCACGCCAGCACACTGGCGCCTGATTGAAGAGACTGACATGAGCCTGACCATCACTCCCCTCAGCCCCGCGCTCGGCGCCCAGATCAGCGGCGTGGACATCAGCCGCGACATCACCGCAGCACAACGCGACGCCATTGAACAGGCGCTGCTGCAGCACCAGGTGTTGTTCTTCCGCGACCAGCCGATCAACCCGGAACAACAGGCGCGCTTTGCCGCCCGCTTCGGCGACCTTCACATTCACCCGATCTACCCCAACGTGCCGTACACCCCGCAGGTGCTGGTGCTCGACA
The DNA here is from genome assembly GCF_001320345.1 of Pseudomonas sp. NBRC 111127. Taxonomy (NCBI): domain Bacteria; kingdom Pseudomonadati; phylum Pseudomonadota; class Gammaproteobacteria; order Pseudomonadales; family Pseudomonadaceae; genus Pseudomonas; species Pseudomonas sp. NBRC 111127. The sequence goes on from NZ_BCBD01000092.1 coordinate 20,596, forward strand.
CGGCGGTCACTGATGTGCGCGACAACGCCGTGTGGCACACCGACGTGACCTTCCTGCCAACCCCGGCACTGGGTGCGGTGCTCAGTGCCAAGCAGTTGCCGGCCTACGGTGGCGATACCTTGTGGGCCAGCGGCATAGCGGCCTTCGAGGCCTTGTCGTCGCCGCTGCGGGGTATGCTCGACGGGCTGACCGCCACTCACGACTTCACCAAGTCGTTCCCGCTGGAACGCTTTGGCACCACCGCTGAAGACCTGGCGCGCTGGGAAGCCACGCGGCGCAACAACCCACCCTTGTCGCACCCGGTGGTGCGTACGCATCCGGTGAGCGGGCGCAAGGCGTTGTTCGTCAATGAGGGGTTTACCACGCGCATCAATGAGCTGAGCGAGCTGGAGAGCGAGGCGTTGCTGAAGCTGCTGTTCGCCCATGCCACACGGCCGGAGTTCAGCATTCGCTGGCGCTGGCAGGAGAATGACGTGGCGTTCTGGGACAACCGCGTGACCCAGCATTTTGCCGTGGATGACTACCGGCCCAATCGGCGGGTGATGCACCGGGCGACGATCCTCGGGGATGTGCCCTTTTAGTTGTTGCCTGTTCTGGCCTCTTCGCGGGCACGCCCGC